>CAISZN010000106.1 GCA_903889985.1 uncultured Hyphomicrobiales bacterium
CGCCTCTCTGCCACTGCCCGGCTGCTGATCGCCGGTCAGGCACCGGGCATTCGCGTCCACAATTCCGGTATGCCCTTTACGGACCCTTCGGGTGACAGGCTGCGCCAGTGGATGGGAGTCGATTCCGACACCTTCTATGACACCAGCCGGATTTCCATCGTGCCCATGGGCTTCTGCTTTCCGGGTTGGGATACGAAGGGCGGTGACCTGCCGCCGCGGCGCGAATGCCGGCTTGCCTGGCACGACGAGATTTTTGCCACCATGCCCCAGATCGAGGTCGTGCTGGCCATCGGCACCTATGCGCAGGCCTATCATCTGGCTCGCCTCGGTCATGAGCGACAACGCGGCGAGTCCCTCAGCGCGCTGGTGGCCCGCTGGCGAGATTTTCTGGATGCAAAACCGCGAGTGATCCCGCTGCCCCATCCCTCCTGGCGCAATTCCGGCTGGCTGAAGCGCAATCCCTGGTTCGAGTCGGAGCTTTTGCCGGTGCTGCGGGCGGAAGTTGCGCAGGCGCTGGCTTGATCGCGGGCGCGAAAGGGGCGAGCCTTCGGCCATGACACGTGTTGCCGGCCTCATACTCGCAGGTGGACGCTCATCGCGTATGGGGCGTGACAAGTCCTTCGTGCCCTTGCTCGGTCGGCGGCTTATCGATCACGTGCTCGAGCGCCTGAGCCCGCAGGTCAGCGCACTCGCCATCAGCGCAAACGACCAGACCTATGGGGAACTCGGCTTTCCGGTGCTCGAAGATGCGCAGGCTGATCGACCGGGACCACTCGCGGGCATCGCTGCGGGGCTCGTCTGGGCGCGCTCGGTGGGAGCGGATCATCTTGTCACGACGCCCTGCGATACCCCCTTCCTGCCTGTGGATCTGGTTTCGCGGCTTTCGCCCGGTCCATCGGTGGCGGAAAGCCCGGGGGGCCTTGAACCCCTGTTCGCCTGCTGGCCTGTCAGCGCAATCGAAGTGCTCGATGCCGCCCTCGAACGGGGCGACCTCGCTGTTTATCGGCTGCTGCAGGTCTTGGGCGCGCGGATCGTGCCATGTCCTGCCAGTGATCCGCCCTGGTGGCTCAACCTCAATGCAGAGGCCGAGCTGCAGGCTGCACAGGCGCGCCTGGGCGCCGGGGACGGCTGAGCGCCCCATCAAAAGCGCGGGACTTCGATTTCCATGCCGCCGCAAACCCTTGCAGCCCGGGCCGGACTGTGGGAGAGCCGACCGCGTTCACGCGAGGGCATTGGCATGGCGAAAGTCGCTTTTCTCGGACTGGGTGTCATGGGCTATCCCATGGCCGGTCATCTCAAGACCAAGGGTGGCCATGAGGTCACCGTTTATAACCGCACCCGGGAAAAGGCGGATCGCTGGGTTGCGGCCTTTGGCGGCGCCGCAGCCTCCACCCCGCGTGAGGCCGCACAGGGGCAGGACATGGTCTTCGCCTGCGTCGGGAATGACGATGACTTGAGGCAGGTCGTGCTGGGCCCAGACGGTGCCTTCGCTGGAATGGCCAAGGGCAGCCTCTTCGTCGATCACACCACAGCCTCTGCCGACGTCGCACGCGAACTCGAAAAGGCAGGCCGCGAACTTGGCATAGGCTTCATCGATGCACCTGTCTCCGGAGGACAGGCTGGCGCTGAGAATGGTGTTCTGACGGTCATGTGCGGCGGCGAGGCAGATGACTATGCGCGCGCAGAGCCCGTCATTGCAGCCTTCGCTCGCGCGTGCCGGCTGATGGGCCCCTCGGGCGCTGGCCAGCTCACCAAGATGGTCAACCAGATCTGCATCGCAGGCCTCGTTCAGGGCCTGTCGGAAGGAATCCATTTTGCGCAGGCAGCGGGTCTGGACGTGGAGGAGGTCATCTCCGTCATTTCCAAGGGCGCAGCGCAGTCCTGGCAGATGGAGAACCGCTACAAGACCATGGCAGATGGCAAGTTCGATTTCGGCTTTGCCGTCGACTGGATGCGCAAGGACCTGTCGATTTGCCTCTCGGAAGCCAGGCGCAACGGGGCGCAGCTTCCTGTCACCGCGCTTGTCGACCAGTTCTATGGCGAAGTGCAGAAAATCGGCGGCGCCAGATGGGACACATCAAGCCTCATCGCGAGGCTGAAGCGCTGACTTGAATAAAGCTGACATCAATAAAAACGCGGCCTCCAGGGCCGCGTTTTCGTTTGTTCTAAAATTGATCAACGACAGGGCGGCTGGCCCGGATGGCCGCAGTTCGGCTGTTGCTGGCGTTGCTGCTGTTGTTGCCTTTGCTGCTGCTGCTGCTGTTGCTGGATTTGCTGCTGACGCTGCTGCTGGATTTGCTGTTGCTGGATCTGCTGCTGACGCTGCTGCTGGATCTGCTGTTGCTGGATCTGTTGCTGACGCTGCTGCTCAACGGCACGTTGCTGCTGTTGCTGCAACTGTTGTTGACGCTGTTGGTCAGCAGCGCGTTGTTGCTGCTGCAACTGCTGTTGGCGCTGCTGTTCCTGAATGCGTTGTTGCTGCAGGATCTGCTGCTGTTGCAACCCGCCGGGAGGTGCGCCCGAAGGCGGGTTCGGCTGCGGGACCTGAGGCGGGATTCCCGGACGTGGCAGTCCCTGGGGTGCCTGCTGCTGGAGTCCCGGCTGGGGGATTCCGGGGCGCGGCTGGGCTCCCTGCGGCGGCACGGCCTGACCTGGCAGCGGCGGGGCGCCGGGCAGTGCGCCGCCGGGGCGGGGCAGTCCCTGGGGTGCCTGCTGCTGGAGTCCCGGCTGCGGGATTCCGGGACGCGGCTGGGCTCCCTGCGGCGGGACGGCCTGACCGGGCAGCGGCTGGGCACCGGGCAGTGCACCGGCGGGGCGCGGGAGCCCCTGAGGAGCCTGCTGCTGGACACCCGGCTGCGGAATGCCCGGACGCGGCTGGCCCGGCTGCGGCTGGGGAGGCTGTTGACCGGGAAGCACAGTCGGGCGCACCGGCTGGGGCTGGCCCTGTTGAAGCTGGGTGATCGGGCGCGGCGGCTGAGTCACCGGCGGCACGAAGTTCGGCCGGCCCTGCTGGCCGGGGCCACCGACACCCCCGGGGATGGGACGCGGGCCACCGGGAACCGGCGGCGGATCCCGGCGCTGGTTGATGATCCTGCCAGCGGCAATGCCGGCAGCCAGGGCCGCGGGGATCGCCACGTAGGGGACAATGCTTGCGGGCCCACCATCGCGGCGATGCTCACCACGATAGAACTCTGGCGCATCGACCACATAGGCCGGCGGGCGGACCCAGGGGGGCGGTGGCGGAGCAAAGGGAGTCGGCAGGTAGTAGCTGTCCTCATAGATCACCTCTACCGGCGCCGGGGGCGGGGGCACCCACCAGGCTGGCGGCGGCGGCATGTATTCGCTCCGCAGCGGCGGCAATGCATCGTCGAGGAAATAGGCCTGTCCGGGACGCTCGAAATAGACGTCTTCGCTGTCCGGGGGCGGGGCGACATCATATTGGATCGCATCGAACTCCGTTGGCGGTTCCAGGGCCGCAGCCAGTCGTGTCAGGCGACGGCGGGCATCGCTGGCATGGGGGCCCTTGGGATAGCGGCGCAGGTAGGACCAATAGGCATTGGGTGAGTTGACCGCCACGGTCCGGCGCCAGGTCAGGGCCTCGCGGCGGGCGGCCAGCAGGCCCTTGATCGCAGGTGCATAGCGGCTGCCGGGGTAGGCGCTCAGGAACTCCTGATAGGCAGCGATCGTGTCGCGATCGAGGGTGGCGGCATAGGCCTCGCCCTCGCTGAAGTCCTTGATCGGGCGGATGCGGGCGGCCTCGATCTGCTGGGACGTAACGGTGGCTGCCGGGGCGTCCGGGCCACGCTCAAGCAGCACGAAGTGCGGGTCGGTCTTGCTCGAATGCCAGGGCACCTGCTTGCCCTCGCTAAGCTCGGCCGTGCGGGTGCGCACGCGCGAGAAGAGCTCGTCGAGGGACAGGCCGGGGATGCGCAGGGTTTCGGAGAGGGCCTGCGCATAGGGGCCGTAGTTGCCCTTGGGCACGGGTGCCCATGTCCCTGGTGCTGCGTTGAAGCTGATCAGCGAGCCGGCTTCCGGCTCGACAATCTCAAGCCCGGGGGCGAGGGGCTGGCCCTGCTTGCCGAAGGGGCTGTCATAGGCGAGGTCGAGCATGATGATGCGCGATTTGGCCGGCAGGCCGCCGAGTGCGCGCAACAGGTCGGACATGCGCACCGCATTGAGCGTGACATCCGTGTCGCGCTGGACCCGGGCGCCCACGGGCACCAGATAGTTTTCACCATCGACCTGCAGCCCGTGGCCGCTGAAATAGATGGCTGCGACCGCATTCGGGCCGGCAGCGGCAACCTTGTCGAGGAACTCCCGGTAGGACGCCCGCAGGGTGTCCTGATCGAGGTTGCGGGCGCCGGTCACGTCGAAATTGGCGGAGCGCAGGGTCTCGGCCACGAGGCCGGCATCGTTGGCCGCCGTGGGCAGAGGCGAACCCTCATAGCCATCATTGCCGATCACGAAGGCAAACCGTGCCTCCGCGCTCTGGGCGCGCGCTGGCAGGCTTGCCGACGTGAGAGCCGCAAGCAGGGCGAGGCCGGCAGCAAGGAAGCGTGAAAGTGTCATGGCTGGTACCGTTCGGTCATGGGTTCCATCGTCACTCAACGGTTCTATCGCTGAACCTTGGCTGAACGTCGGCAAGAGTGTGCCGATTCCTATCCTCACCCGAAGTGACTCTATCTCCCCACTATAGGTCTCAGTTGAGGTCCGGGCAAAGTTGAACAATCGGCGAGGCATCTTGCTTGCTGTCCCTTGCATCGCCTGTCCCGTGATATATGCCAGTCGCTTCCACGAGGTATGACCATGGTTGGCGAGAAAGAGATCCTTGCAGCGCTGGCGCGGACACCCGGTCCCGATGGATCGACCCCGCTGCCTCTGTCGGGCTGCATTGCGGGCATCAGTGTCCAGAGTGGCAAGGTCTATCTGTCGATTTCCATCGATCCGGCAAGGTCGATGGAACTTGAGCCCATGCGCCGCACGGCGGAAGCCATCCTCAAGCAGTTGCCCGGCGTGACCGGAGCGATGGTGACGCTGACCTCCGAGCGCCCGCCCGGCAAGCCCGGCCCCGCTCAAGCTGCACCCGGCGCGAAGGCACAGGCGGCGGGTCGGCAGACAGCCGTGCCCGGTATCGACAAGATTATCGCGGTTGCCTCGGGAAAGGGCGGCGTCGGCAAGTCCACGACGGCTGCCAACCTCGCACTGGCGCTGGCCGCACAGGGCCTGCGCGTCGGCGTGCTCGATGCGGATATTTATGGCCCCTCCATGCCGCGCATCTTCGGGCTCTCCGGCAAGCCGCAGTCCGACGGCAAGGTCATGTATCCCCATGAGGCCTTTGGCCTGAAGGTCATGTCCATCGGCTTCCTCGTCGAGGAAGAAACACCAATGATCTGGCGCGGCCCGATGGTGCAGTCGGCCCTGACCCAGATGCTGCGCGACGTGGCCTGGGGAGAGCTCGACATTCTGGTGGTCGACATGCCGCCGGGCACGGGCGATGCCCAGCTCACCATGGCGCAGACAGTGCCACTTGCCGGCGCCGTGATTGTGTCAACGCCGCAGGATCTTGCGCTGATCGATGCGCGCCGCGCCGTGTCCATGTTCAAGAAGGTCAATGTCCCCGTTCTCGGCGTGATCGAGAACATGAGCTATTTCGTCTGCCCCCATTGCGGCGGGCGCTCTGATGTCTTTGCCCATGGCGGTGCGCGCCACGAGGCTGAGCGGCTCGGGGTGCCCTTCCTTGGCGAAGTGCCGCTGCACATGATGATTCGCGAGAATTCCGATGCGGGACGCCCGCCCGTGGCCGTCGAACCTCTGTCCGAACAGGCCGCAGCCTATCGGCAGGCGGCGGAGGCGGTGTCGGCAAGCTTGCAGAGCGGTGGCAAGGCCCGTCAATTTCCGCGGATATTGATATCCTGACGCGATCCCGATTGCGCTTGGGCGAAGTTTTGCCCAAGTTCTTCTGGAGTCTGGACAGGCTCGACCAAGGGATCCCCACAATGAAGCGCCGCCAGTTCCTGACCACTGCGGGTCTCTCCATGGCCACGGGTGCCATGGCCGCGCCGGCAGTCGCACAGTCCATGCCGGAGGTGCGCTGGCGCCTGTCGTCGAGCTTTCCCTCCAATCTCGAGATCCTGTCGGGTGGCGCAAACATCTTCGCCCAGGCCCTGCGCGAAGCAACGGACGGGCGCTTCATCATTGAGGTGCATCCGCCTGGCGAGATCGCCGGTGCGCTTGATGCCTTCGACATGGTGGAGAAAGGCGAGCTCGATTGCGCTCAGACGGCGCTGCACTATCACTGGGGTCGCGAGCCGGCACTAGTTTTTGCTGCGGGCGTGCCCTTCGGCATGAATGCGCGCGAGCAGAACGCCTTCTTCCGCCACGGCGGCGGCACCGACCTCATCAACGAGGTGCTCGCCTCCCACAAGATCTATGCCCTGCCCGTGGGCAATACGGGCTGCCAGATGGGTGGCTGGTTCCGCAACGAGCTGCGCTCGGTCGCCGATCTGCGCGGCCTCAAGTTCCGCATTTCCGGCATTGCTGGCAAAGTGCTGCAGCGGCTCGGTGCTGTGCCGACCGCCGTGTCGCGGAGCGATCTGGCTGGTGCCCTTCAGACAGGCAAGCTCGATGCGGCGGCCTGGGTCTCGCCGGTAGATGACGAGAAGCTCGAACTCGCGAGCGTTGCGCCGAACTATTACTACCCCGGCTTCTGGCAGGGGGCGATGGCGGTCCACATCATCATCAATCTCGACAAGTGGAATGCGCTGCCCAAGGCCTATCAGACAGCACTTCGCATGGCAGCAGATGTGGCCAATGCGGATGTACTCGCGCGCTACGATGCGTTCAATCCTCCCGCGGTACGTCGCCTTGTTGAAGCAGGCGCACGGCTGAAAGCCTTTCCCACCGACATCATGGATGCAAGCTGGCAGGCGACCTCCGATGTGTTCCGCGAGACCGCAGCGCAGGATGCGAATTTCCAGCGTGTACAGGACGCCTATATCGCCTTCCGCAACGATCAATACCTGTGGTGGCAGGTGGCGGAATATCCCTATGACAACTACCTGATCCGCCAGCGCACCAAGGGATGACGCAGCACTTCACCCTCCCCCTTGCGGGGAGGGTCGGAAATGCGAAGCATTTCCGGGGTGGGGGTCGCGCGCGATCAGCGCGCGTGGGACTCACACCGCAGCTTCAACCAAATCCGATACGAAATCGCAGCCTCACCCCACCCCGCCGCACTGCGTGCGTCGACCCTCCCCATCAAGAGGAGGATGAGAGGCGGAGCCTCTTGAACAGTCCGTGCTGGACCGCGGTCACGGCTCTCTCTAGTTTCGCATGCAAGAAAACCGGGGATGGACATGCCGCCGCTCGAGATTGCGCAACAGGGATATTTCTTCGTCGGCGGGCATTATTACGACGCCCCGGATGGCCGCTTCATGGCTGGCCAGATGTATGTCGAGTTCCAGATCCCGGCCAAGCAAACCAAGCCCTATCCCATCGTGTTCTTTTCAGGTGGCGGACAGAGCGGGCTCAACTACACGGGCACGCCCGATGGGCGTGAAGGCTGGGTGCAGTATTTCCTGCGGCAGGGCTATGCGACCTATGTGCTCGACCAGCCGTCGCGCGCACGCTCGCCCCATCAGCGCGAGACGGGCGAACAGTCGCGCCATTCAGTTGCGCGTGTCGAGCAGCAGTTCACCGCACCCGAGCGCTCGAACCTCTGGCCGCAGGCGAAGCTTCACACGCAGTGGCCTGGGACGGGCGTGGCTGGTGATCCGGTCTTCGATCAGTTCTATTCGCAGGCCTTTCCGTCGCTTGCGAGCTTTCCCCGCCAGCAGGAACTCAATCGCGATGCGGGCGCGGCGCTGCTCGATCGGATCGGGCCGGCAATCCTGCTCACGCATTCGCAGTCGGGCACTTTCGGTTGGCTCGTCGCAGATGCGCGGCCCGATCTTGTGAAGGCCATTGTCGCCATGGAACCATCAGGGCCCCCGGTACACGATAATGTGACCAAGGGCGCTCCGGACTGGTTTGAGGACGGGCCATTCACCAAGCCATATGGTTTGACTGCCCCGCCGCTCACCTATGATCCGCCGCTGAAGGATGCGCGCGAATTGAAGTTCGTGAAGCAGGAGGTTGCCGATGCGCCTGACCGCGTGCGCTGCTGGGAACAGGCGGAGCCCGCGCGCAAACTCGTCGCGCTGCAGGATATTCCCGTTCTCGTGGTGGAATGCGAGGCGAGCTATCACGCGCCCTATGACCACTGCACGGTGCGCTATCTGCGGCAGGCGGGCGTGATGAAGACGACCTATGTGCGGCTTGCGGATCTGGGCATCCACGGCAACGGGCACATGATGATGCTCGAGAAGAACAATGCCGATGTGGCGGGAGTCGCCGCGAAGTGGCTGGATGAGGTGATGTGAGGATTCATCATCCCCTCCCATTGATGGAAGGGCGGGTTGAGCTTTACCCGCCCGTCACGCTCATGTGCCGACCCACTGACGGCTGCTGCGTCTGGCGATCGATGACGAAGTCGTGGCCCTTGGGCTTGCGTGCGATCGCCCGTTCCATGGCTTCCACCAGCAGGTAGTCGCTCTCGGAAGCACGCAAGGGTGTGCGAAGATCGGCAGCATCCTCCTGGCCAAGGCACATGTAGAGGGTGCCTGTGCAAGTGACACGGACGCGATTGCAGCCCTCGCAGAAATTGTGGGTCAGCGGCGTGATGAAGCCCAGCCGTCCGCTGGTCTCCTTGACCCGCACATAGCGCGCCGGACCGCCTGTCTGGTAGTCGCTGTCTTCCAGCGTGAATTGATCGAGCAGCTGGGCGCGGACCTGATTAAGCGGGAGGTACTGGTCGACGCGCGCGGCTTCAACATCACCCAGCGGCATGACCTCGATGAAGGTGAGATCCATGCCGCGTCCATGCGCCCATTCGATGAGCTTGGGGAATTCCTGATCGTTGACGCCCTTCAGCGCCACGGCGTTGATCTTGATGGAGAGGCCGGCGGCCTGCGCTGCATCGAGGCCCTGCATCACTTTGCCGAGATCGCCCCAGCGGGTGATGGCGCGGAAGCGGTCCGCATCGAGTGTGTCGAGGGAAACATTGATGCGCTTCACTCCGCAGTCGGCGAGTTCCTGCGCGTAACGGGCCAGCTGCGAGCCGTTTGTGGTGACGGTCAGCTCCTCAAGGGCGCCGCTGTCGAGATGGCGCGAGAGGGAGCGGAACAGGGTCATGATGCCACGACGCACCAGCGGCTCGCCGCCGGTGATGCGGATCTTGCGGGTGCCGCGCGCCACGAAGGCCGAGCAGAGCCGGTCCAGTTCCTCGAGCGAGAGGAGGTCCTGCTTGGGCAGGAAGTTCATGTCCTCGGACATGCAATAGACGCAGCGGAAGTCGCAGCGGTCCGTCACCGAGACGCGGATATAGGAGATCGCCCGACCGAAGGGGTCGATCAGGGGCGCGGCCGCGGGGGCTGGTCGGATGACAGGTGTGTTCATGGCTGCAGTTCGTTCCTCCCGTCCTTATCTATGCTCAGTTGCCCTCCGATGAAAGGGCAGAGGCACCGGCATTGCGCGCGGGGCTGCACTATGGTTGTCAAGAATGTGACAAGGAACAGAGAATCGCAATGATTGCTGAAACGCCCTGGCCGACCGAGATCCGCCTGTCGAGTGGCGGCAGCCTGCTGACGCTCGCCTATGAGGATGGCTCGGAACACGAGATGAGCGCTGAATATCTGCGGGTCCACAGCCCAAGTGCCGAAGTGCAGGGGCACAGCCCCTCCCAACGCCAGACCCAGTTCGGCAAGCGCCTGGTGACGATCCAGGAGATCAGGCCGACCGGCAACTACGCCGTGCGCCTCGTCTTCGACGACCGCCATGACAGCGGCATTTTCACCTTTGTCTATCTGCGCGAGCTGGGGGAACTGCAGGAGCAGAAATGGGCCGCCTATCTGGCCGAACTTGAGGCCAAGGGCCTCAGCCGGGACCGCAAGCCACCGCATTGAGGCAAACAAAAAGGGCCGGTCGAAACCGGCCCTCCGAAAGCGTCAGGGAATTTCGGCTCAACGCATGACGGTGACGCGGGTGCCAATCTTCACGCGCTCGAAGAGGTCTGTGACGTCCTCGTTGGTCATGCGGATGCAACCCGAGGACACGGCCTGACCGATCGTGTCGGCTTCGTTGGAGCCGTGGATGCGATAGAGCGAGCCACCCAGATACATGGCGCGGGCGCCGAGCGGGTTGTCCGGGCCACCGGCCATGTGGCGCGGCAGGTCGGGGCGGCGCTTGATCATCTGGGGCGGAGGCGTCCAATCCGGCCATTCGCGCTTGTTGGTGACCGTCTTGGTGCCACCCCACTCGAAGCCCGGACGGCCGACGCCGACGCCATAGCGAAGGGCCTTGCCATCGGGCAAGACGTAATAGAGTCGACGCTCCTTGGTGTTCACGACGATGCTGCCGGGGGCATCCTTGCCACTCCAGCTGACCGTCTCACGGGGGATTGGGCTCTGCTGGGGCTCAACGCTTGGCTCCGGTGCTGCCCGGAATGAGGTCGGAGCGCTCGTCAGATCAATGTAGTCGAGCTGGACCGCTGACGCTGGCGCTGCTGCAAGGACAAGACCTGCAGTGGCCAGAAGGGCGGGGAGCGAGAGGCGCATGCCGTCGTGCCTTTCAAGAACGTCTGGAATGATCGGATCGGCCTTTCGACCGTCTCGTCGCCATCTTTTGACCAAGAGTGTGACTTTTGCAACCGGGCGGTCGCTTAAAACGGCGTCCCGATATTGCGTTGGTGCGCGCCCGTTGTGGGCGAGACACACATCTCAGCCTGCAAGGACGCAAGGCCGGCCAGGAAGAAGGGCTGCGGACCTTCCGGTCCGTAGCCCTTTTGCAACTTCGGCTCAGTGATCGTTGACGGGGCTTGGCGTCCCTCCCGAGCGCAGCCATGCATAGAGATCTGCCGCCTCCTTGTCGCTGACCATGTCCTGTGTCACGCGCATCATCTGATTGGCCGGCGAGCGCATCTGGCTGAGGAAGCTTTCGAAGGGCAGGGCAGTCTGCCGTATCTTCGGGGCGAAGTTGGGCCCACCCTCGCCGGTCGGCCCGTGGCAAGTCGCGCAGATCTTGTCGAAGGTGGCCTTGGATGCCGGCGCTGCGGCTGCGACCTGCGTGGCAGCTGGGGCCGACGCTGCGCCGGGAGGCGCGCCCGGCACCGGGGCATTGGCTTCAACCACGTTCGGAGGCGGCGGCGGGGGCGGGAATTCCGCCAGCGACCTTCCGTTCGGTCCGCCCTTCAGCGAGAAGGCCCAGACCGTGTCGCTGTTGTAGGATGTGGTCTGGATCGACACGCCACCGGCCGCGATGGCGATATACTGCACGCCGTCGATCTCATAGGTGATCGCCGGAGCGTCGGCACCAGCACCCGTCTGGAACTCCCAGAGCAGCTTGCCGCTGCGTGCATCATAGGCCTGGAACTTTCCATCGGGCTCACCATGGAACAGGACGTCGCCCGCCGTGGTCAGGGCGCCCGAGCCCTGGCCGATGGAATAGGGACGCTTCTGCTGCCAGACGATCTTGTTGGTGCGTGAATCAACAGCCGTCAGGGTGCCGGAATATTTTGCCCCGACAGCCGGTCCAACCGTCTTGCCGATGTTGCGCAGGATGCGGCTCTGGGGACGATCCGCGGCGGTGACATAGAGATATCCGGTGCGTGGGTTGTAGGACATGGGTGACCAGTTCACGCCACCATTGCCACCCGGCGACATCAGCAGCGGCTCATCATAGATGACGCCGAAGATGCACTTGGTCTTCCAGCCCGCGAGCGGCTGGGGGCACTGCGGCATGACCGCATCACCGCGCGGGATGGGCTGTGTGCGCGCGGAGGCGACACGCTCGTCATATTCAACGGGCTTCTCGTCGATGCCCACCAG
>CAISZN010000107.1 GCA_903889985.1 uncultured Hyphomicrobiales bacterium
AAGGCCGAGGATGATCTCGTCATCGAGCGCGACGGGGCCGTCGTGCTGGTCGACCCGGTCTCGCTGGATTTCCTGCGCGGCTCGACCATCGACTTCGTGAATGACCTGATCGGCCAGTCCTTCAAGATCAACAACCCGAATGCGACAGCCTCCTGCGGCTGCGGCACCAGCTTTTCGGTCTGAGCGGATTCAGCCCTGCCCCGCCGCAATCGCCTGCTGGGCGGTGATCTCAGCATCCATGGCCGCCACCTTGGCAAAGGACGGGCGCCCTGTAATGCGCGCGATATAGGCCATGATCTCCGGCTTCTCCGGAATGATCTTGAAGCCCACCGTCCATCGCAGTGCACTGCCCCAAAGGATGTCGAGCGCTGAGAAACGCTCGCCGAGCATATAGGGCCCCTTGCGCAACTGTGCGCAAACGGTGTCGAGCACTGCCTCATAGGAACCATAGGCCGACATCTGCTGCTGGCCGGCATCGCGGTTCAGCGCCTTGTCGATGACAGCAGGCTCGAAGCAGGAGCCGTAATAGACGAACCAGCGCAGATAGGACCCGCGCAGTGGTTCATCGATTTTCGGCGCCATGCCCGCCTGGGGAAACAGATCGGCCAGATAGATCGCGATGGCCGCCTGCTCGGTGATGACTTCGTCCCCCACCTTGATGGCAGGCACCTTGCCCATGGGATTGATGGCCAGATAGTCTGCCCTGCGATGCTCGCCGGCCTTCATGTTGAACACCTTGCGCTCAACCGGCACGCCCAGCTCCTCGATGAGGACGGCAATGCCGGAAGAACGGGTCTGCGGACCGTGGAAAAAGGTGATGGCTGGTTGGCTCAAGGCTTGTCTCCTGTCTTTCCGACAGGAGACACCATCCGCGCGTCATTTCAAAGAGGGGCCTACACCAATTTCCTGCCAAGTGAGTGCAGCTCCGGAGCGCACCAGCGCTTGACGCCTGAGCAGCCAATTGCATCCGTAGGTGGAACCATCGCTGGCTGTGCGCAACCGCACCTACAGCATCCGTCACGAAATGGCATTTTGCCCAACGGCAACGAGGAACCTGTCGATGGCACGCCCTTTCAAAACCTCCGAACTGCGGAAGCTGAAACTCGGCATGCATGGCGATGATGTCGCGTGGTTACATATCATCTTGAACTACCATCTGGGCCCGCCTGATGATCAGCTACCAATCACCGGACCAGAAGCTGGCGCGTTCGGCCCAAGGACCCTTGCCAAGGTCAAGCGGTTCCAGCAGGTCAACCATATAGACCAGGGAACGCCTTACTTTATGGACGGCGTTGTTGGGCCGCATACTTGGGCCAAGCTCAATGACGTCGGATTTTTCACTCTGATTGTATCGCTGTTTCCAAAGCTCAAGCTGACGCCGCCGGTTTTTCCGCAACCCAGCAATGGTCCATCTGCACCACGGATCATCCCGCAACTCACTCTGCCTTCCGTGACGGACGTCACCCCGAGCTGGCATTGGGACAACATACAGGTGCAGGCAGGCGACCAGGTGACAGCCGCTTTCGGCGACATAGCAAGCCTGGTTCATCAGATTCAGATCGTTGGCGTCTATCTCAAGAAGTCGGATGGATTCCATACAGAGGTTCAGCTGGGACCGCAGGTCACCACGAACGCAGGCTTTATCGACAATGTCGAAACAGACATCGGAATCGTCGCAGCCTTGAATCTCGCCAATATGCCGCTGTCCGGTTCTGTGTTCACGTGGTCGATCCTGACCCAGGCCGCCGTCATGAAAAGCCTGACCAGTCGAGGTGGTTCAGGGAACCTCTCGGCGAACCTGCAAGTGAACATCGACCTGTTCAAGGCGGTCGGGTTTCAGTCGAGATGGGCGCTTCAGGCGACGGGGTCTTTGGGATTATTCGGCGAACTTGATGCCCCTGCCAGTGCCGACGACAAAAATTGGTCAGCCAAGGCAGGTGGCTTGGGCTTCCTCGGCCTGACGGTCGTGACACCCTCGTTCTGAAAGCGTCCTTTGCGCAGGAACCTTCAACGAAACGGGTGCGGTCAAGATGTCGACCGCACCCCTTTGGCTCAAGCCGGATCCCAGCGATCCTGCGATTGCGCTTCCGTTGCGGCGATGGCCGTCATGTTGACGATGCCACGCGCCGTCACCGAGGGCGTCAGGATATGCGCTGGCTTGGCCGCGCCCATCAGGATTGGCCCGACGGGAAGCGCATCTGCCACCACCTTCACGAGCTGGAAGGCGATATTGGCCGAGTCGAGTGTTGGCATGACCAGCACATTGGCCTCACCCTTCAGGCGCGAATTCACCAGCACCTTGTCGCGGATCATCTGCGACAGGGCGGTGTCGGCCTGCATTTCACCATCGACTTCAAGAAGCGGGCTGCGATCGCGGATCAGCTCCAGCGCACGCCGCATCTTGGTGGACGACACCGTATCGTGCGAGCCAAAGTCCGAATGGGACAGCAGCGCCACCTTCGGCTCCATGCCAAAGCGCCGCACATGGTCGGCGCAGGCCAGCGTCATGTCGGCAAGTTCCTGGGCGCTTGGATCGATGCGCACATGGGTGTCAGCCAGGAAGAAAGCACCACGGGTCGTGATCAGCAGGCTCATGGCTGAAAAGCCGCTGACACCGGGCGCGAGGCCGATGATGTCGCGGATTTGCGCAAGGCGTGTGGAAAAGCGTCCTTCCAGTCCGCACAGCATCGCATCCGCATCGCCACGCACGACTGCAAGCGCAGCGATGGTGGTGTTGGAGGTGCGCGCAATGGTGCGCGCCGCATCGGGCGTGATGCCGCGACGGCCGCTCACTTCAAGCAGCGTCGTGACATAGTCACGATAGCGCGTATCGCTTTCGGGATTGACGAGTTCGAAATCCTGGCCCGGCTGAATGTTGAGACCAAAACGCTCGATGCGTGATTTCACGACCTGCGGGCGACCGATGAGGATCGGCACGGCAAGCCCCTCCTCCAGCACGACCTGCGCGGCGCGCAGCACGCGCTCATCTTCACCATCGGCATAGATCACCCGCTTGCGATCGCTCTTGGCCTGCGCAAAGACCGGCTTCATGATGAAGCCCGAGCGGAAGACAAAGCGCGACAGCCCCTCTTCGTAGGCGTCGAAGTCCTCGATGGGCTTGCGCGCGACGCCGGTCTCCATGGCCGCCTTCGCGACGGCGGGCGCGATGCGCAGGATCAGGCGCGGATCGAAGGGATTGGGGATCAGCGAATTTGGCCCGAAGGTCGGTGCCTCGCCGCCATAGGCCTTGGCAGCGGCCACTTCCGAAGGTGCCTCGCGGGCCAGCGCGGCGATGGCACGAACGGCCGCGAGCTTCATGGGCTCGTTGATGGACGTGGCATGCACATCCAGCGCGCCCCGGAAGATATAGGGGAAGCACAGGACGTTGTTGACCTGATTGGGGAAGTCCGACCGGCCCGTGCAGATCATCGCATCCGAGCGCGCGGCCAGCGCTTCTTCCGGCATGATCTCGGGGTTCGGATTCGCAAGCGCGAGGATCAGCGGGCGGCTCGCCATGCGCTTCACCATCTCCGGCTTCAGCACGCCCGCGGCAGACAGGCCGAGGAAAACGTCTGCGCCCTCGATGACGTCATTGAGGACGCGCGCATCGGTCTTCTGCGCATAGACCTCCTTCCAGGGATCCATGAGCGTATTGCGGCCTTCATAGACCACGCCTTCAAGATCGCTGACGAAGATGTTCTCGCGCCTTGCACCAAGCAGGACCAGCAGGTTGAGGCAGGCCAGCGCTGCCGCACCCGCGCCCGAGCAGACGATCTTCACGTCCGAAATGTTCTTTTTCGCGAACTCGAGACCATTGGTCACGGCCGCGCCCACGATGATGGCCGTGCCATGCTGGTCGTCATGGAAGACCGGGATCTTCATGCGCTCGCGCAGGCGCTTCTCGATCTCGAAGCACTCGGGACCCTTGATGTCCTCGAGGTTGATGCCGCCGAAGGTGGGCTCCAGCGCCGCCACCACCTCGACGAATTTCTCGATGTCCTTCTGGGCGACCTCGATGTCGAAGACGTCGATCCCGGCGAACTTCTTGAAGAGGACCGCCTTGCCCTCCATCACGGGTTTGGCGGCCAGTGGGCCGATATCGCCCAGACCCAGAACCGCCGTCCCATTGGTGACCACGCCCACGAGATTCTGCCGGGTCGTCAGGTTGGCCGCCTGCCCCTCGTCCTCGACGATGGCTTCGCAGGCCGCCGCCACGCCCGGCGAATAGGCCAGCGCCAGATCTCGCTGGTTTCCCAGCGGCTTGGTTGCCTGTATCTCAAGCTTTCCCGGCTTCGGAAGGCGATGATAGATCAGCGCCCCCGAGCGCAGGTCTTCGGACATCTTGCTGGCCATTCATGAGTCTCCGCTGGCTCGGAAGCACCCTAGTCGTGGCGGGCACGGGGAAGCAACCTCGCAATGGGATAAGGCTTTAGCCGCCTACCATCCCATCAGGATGACAAGGCGCATGAAGCGCATGAAGGCGATGGTGGTGGCCGCCGCAAATCCGTAGAGCCCACCAAAGATGTGCCGGCTCAGGATGTAGTAGCGGAAGAACTGCCACGGAAACTCGATGGGCAGGCGCAGCGCCATTTCCCAGCGCGCCTTGCGCTTTTCCTTCTTCTGCAGCTCGAAGTAGCCAAGCTCCTTGCGAACCACATCGGCCAGCGCGCGAAAGCTCTTGTGATAGATGCGGCCGTTCAGCAAGACGGTCGCAGCATCCTCGGGCACGTTGTCATGCACGAGGCTGGAAGAAAACCGAGCCGCCCGACGATCGTAGAATCGCAGGCAGATGGTGGAATCCGCGAAGGGCGCCGGCGCCTCGCGCTGCGGATAGACGATGGTCACCCGCATCTTGTAGGTGCGCGAAGGTAGCTCTGGCTGCGACAACAGCCCCTTCAGCTCGGCGCGAAGCGGCTCAGACAGCCACTCGTCCGCATCGAGGTTGAAGATCCAGTCGTGCTGCGCCTGATCTTCGGCGAAGCGCTTCTGCGGTCCATAGCCAACCCAGTCGTTCTGGATGACCCGCGCGCCCAGGCTTTCCGCCAAAGCCTGTGTGCCATCGGTCGAGCCGGAGTCCACGACGAGCACTTCATCTACGAGCCCGCGCAGGCTCTCGATGGCGCGACCGATGCGGTCAACCTCGTTCTTGGCGATGATGGTGGCTGAGACCTTTTGGCGGATGGCCGAGTCGGGAGCGGGCCAGGCTGACATCTCACCCTCCCCTTGACGGGGAGGGTCGGCGCGCAAAGCGCGACGGGGTGG
>CAISZN010000108.1 GCA_903889985.1 uncultured Hyphomicrobiales bacterium
ACGCTCAACATCATCACGGGACTTCGCCAGTACGGCTGAGGCGTTGGGCGTTTCTCATTCCCTCTCCCGCACGCGGGAGAGGGTCAGGGTGAGGGCGCTGCGGTTCACCTCAAAAGTCAGCACGTGGCCCTGATTTCCCCTCACCCCAACCCTCTCCCCGCAAGCGGGTAGAGGGAGTTTGCCGATGAATGCCAGCTTAACGCCGCATTCAGCACCACTTCAGCCGTCCTGCGCGATTGTTCACCTCATGGAGCTCACAACAACCACCCACCGGGTGGAGAGCTTCCCCAAGGAGAAGGAACATGACGCGCATTCTGACGAACGGCCTGCGGATCCTCACTGTCGCTGCGATCACGACGGGCCTCACGCTCTCGGCCATGGCGCAGCAGACCGGATCGCAGCCGGTCCAGACAGCGCCCACCGCTGGCAAGACGGCTCCCGCCGTCACCGCCCCCGCCGTCGACGCGAAGAAGCCCATCGCCCCGGTCGCCACCACGATCAAGGGTAACGAGGCCAAGCCGCAGATGCCGGCAACTGGCAGCCAGCCTCAGGCCGCGACCACCGGTACCGGCTCGCACGCAACCGGCACCAGCGCCGCAGCGCCTGCCGCCACCGCCCCTGCTGCCGGAAACCCGGTCCAGCATGACAGCAAGGCCGTCGGCCTGACCACTGAGAAGAAGCCGGGCGGCTAATTCTCAAACAGTCTGGAGCAAGAGGGGGAGGAGCGCCGGCTCCTCCCCTTTTTTCATGTCAGGCAGGCCCGACCGCCTCGGACTGATAAAGCCCGCGAATGATGCGCCGCGCCGCATTGACCGCGGCATCGGCCTCCAGATTGACCAGTGGCTCAGGGCGGCTCGCCGTCTCGATCGTGTGCTGCTGATGGCGCAGGATCACGAGATCTTCCTCGAAGGCCATGCGGTTCATGCGATGCAGCAGGTCCGACACCTTGGGATCCTCCAGCCGCATCCGGCGCGACACGGACCAGAAGTAATGGGTCGAGCGCTCGGTCTCGGGCGTCAGATGATTCAGCACCACGTGATGCAGGAGATTGGGATCGTTCTTCACACCCGTCGGGCAGGCCTCGAGCCTGATGTGCACATGGCTGGGCGGCAGGAAGGTGAGGTTCTGGAAGCGATCGATGTTGTCCTCGAAGTGGCGCATCGTCGTGAAGACCGGAGCAGGCTCCACATTGTGCATCTCACGACGCGCCAGCACCCTGTCGCCATCGACGGACACCTGCAGCGGGTTTTCCTGAATGCCGCTTGAGGCCAGTGTGGTCTTGTGCACGAAGGTCAGGTGCGTCAGGTCGAGCAGATTGTCGATGATGAGCTGCCAGTTTGCATCCACATGCAGGTAATCATGGACTGCGCCCCAGCCTGGGCCGTCGTTTTCGGCGAAATCGGGAATCAGCGCGACATCTGCCTGCGCGGGATTTCCCATCCACACGTGGATCAGCGCGTTCTTTTCAACTGCAGGGTAAGCACGCACGCCGAAGCCCTTTGGAATATCCTTCTGGGCAGGAATGAGCGTGCAGGCCCCTGACGGGCCAAAGCGCAGGCCATGATAGCCACACTCGACATCATCATGATGCAGTGTTCCGCGCGAGAGAGGATACTGGCGATGGGGGCACCGGTCCGTGAGGACTGCGGGGGAACCATCCTCGCGGCGATAGAAGATCAGGGGCTCGCCGCAGATGGTCCGCGTCAGGATTTTTCGGCTGAGCTCGGTCGAGCGGGCGCAAACATACCACTGATTGCGTAAAAATGGCTGCTCCGACACGCGTTCCCCCAAAAGCTGGTCTTGTCGTTGCCATGAGCCTAGGGGGGTGCCTGCCATTGTCAATTGCACGCAAGGCCGATGCCCCTTGCGTCTTTCGCAGGGCCGGGATGCAATGGCGAAAAGGGAGGACACCATGCAGCAGATTCGCCACATCGCCATGGCGAGCGACGATCCTGCCAAGGCCGCCGACTTCTATCGGGACACCTTCGGCTGGAAAGAGCTTCGCCGCTTCGGACTCGACCGGCCGGAAACGAGGGGCGAGCGACGCCGCACCTGTGGCGTGTTCATGAGCGATGGGCACATCAACATCGCCATCCTGCGCTTTGGATGGGACCAGCTGGGTAAAGGCCTCGACTATACGGGCCTGCACCATTTCGGCGTCGTGGTGGACGATACGGACGCATGGATGGAGCGACTCGAGGCCATGGGGCTCGCATGCATCGATGGCAAGCAGGGGCCCGTGGAGGGCCGTCAGGCCGAGATCAAGTTCCGCGGGCCCGATGGCGTCGTCTTCGACATTTCCGGCTCGGCCTGGGAAACCTGAGGGCTCAGCCGTTCACCCAGCCCTTGCAGCCGGGCCAGCCCGGGGGGGGTGCTTCGTCACCATCGAAGTCGAGCTCCACATTGGTGCCGAAGGGATCCTTGAAGAACATCTGCCAGACCGCGAAGGGTTCATCGAGGCGGCGCATGCGCCAGCCGATGCCATTTTCCTTCAGCATCTCGACCGCCTGCGTCAGCCCCGTGGCGCGGAAGGCCATGTGGTCGAGCAGGCCGTTGTCGGTGGGCAGGTCCTTGCGCGTCACCACATGCAGGATCGGCTTGTCGCCCTGATACATCCACAGGCCAACGCCTCCCAGATCCGGCGGGCGCGGACCCACCCGCAGGCCGATCAGTTCATAAAAGGCCTGCGTGCGGTCACAGTCATTGGTGATGACCGTGAAGTGGTCCATGCCGCGCAGGGTAAATCCGGCCTGAGCCATGGTGTCCTCCCGCGCCCTAGCGCGACTTCATGCCCATGAGATTGGCGAGCAGATTGCGCTGGGTCTGCGAGGTGCCCGCCGCAATGGTGGCTGAGCGGGAATCGCGGAAATAGCGCTGCATGTCGAACTCTTCATTCAGCCCGTAGCCGCCCATGATCTGCACGCCCATGTTGGCGATCTTGGCATAGGCCTCGGAGGTGAAGAGCTTGGCCTGCGTGATCTCCTTCAGCGCGTCCCGATCCTTGGCCACGAGCCAGGCGGCGCGCCACATGAAGAGTTTTGAGGCTTCCACGTCGCACTGCATGTCGGCGAGCATGTGGCCGATGGACTGGAAGGAACCGATCGGCTGGCCGAACTGCACGCGCTCGCGCGCATAGGAGATGGCCAGATCGAGCACGGCCTGCGAGCCGCCGGAATTGCCAGCGGCGGACACCGCGCGCTCATACTGCAGGCCCGACATGAGGCAGTCCCAGCCGCCGCCCTCGCCGCCGATGAGACGATCGGCGGGCACACGCACATCCTTGAGGAAGACCTCGTAGGTGCCCACGCTGCGGCGACCCAGCATGCCGAGCTTGCGAAGCTCGACACCCGGCATGTTGTTGTCGATGAGCAGCAGCGACATGCCCTTGCGATAATGCGCCGCGCGATCCGTCTTCACATAGGCGCTGATGACAGAGTTCTTCAGCCCTGCGCCCGTAGTCCAAAGCTTCTGGCCATTGACGATGTAATGATCGCCATCGCGCACGGCGGTGGTGCGAAGCGCGCCCACGTCGGAGCCCGCGTCCGGCTCCGAGATACCGATGGCAAACTTGATGTCGCCATTCAGCAGGCGTGGCAGCCAGGCCTGCTTCTGCTCCTCGCTGCCCTTGCGAAGCACGTTGAGGCCGCAAAAGATGCTGCCGGAGAAAGCCATCGCCAGGTCGGTGGAGACGCGCGAAATCTCATAGACGACAACAGCCAGATCGACCGCGTCACCGCCAAGCCCGCCAACCTCCTGCGGGAAGGGCAGGCGCAGCAGACCCGCCTCCGCCCACGCCGCGTAAAGCTCTTCGGGAAAGGTGCGCTCGCGGTCCCAGCGGCGCAGGGCCTCGGGCGGGGCGTGGCGCTGCATGAGCTTCACGACCGTGTTGCGCAGCATCTCCTGTTCTTCGGTCAGGTCGAAATCCATGGCGAGCCTCCCTACTCAGGCCGTGACGATCAGGGCGTCGAGCGCGAGCACGCCCTCGCCGTTGGGATAGACATTCACCGGATTGACGTCGATTTCGGTGATGCGTTCATCGGCGAGCATCATGGCACCAATCTCACTGGCGAGGCCTGCCAGCGCCGCGACATCGCGCGGTGCGCTGCCACGCAATCCTCGCAGCAGGGCACCCCCGCGCAGCCGGCCGAGTTCATGCAGGATCTCATCGATCCCGGCTGATGCGGGCATGAGGCGCACATCATTCAGCGCCTCCGCCCAGATGCCGCCAAGGCCAACCATCAGCACCGGACCCCACTGCGGATCGCGGCTCGCGCCCACGATCATTTCAAGCCCGCCGCGCGGGGCCATCTTCTCGACGAGCACGCCGTCAATCTTCACATCGGGCGCATGGATCGAGAGGTTGAGCTTAAGTCTGTCATAGGCCGCATCGAGCCTCGCTGCGTCGGTGACATTGAGCATCACGCCGCCGATTTCGGTCTTGTGGGAGAGCTGGTCGGCCTGCACCTTCATGGCGACCGGATAGCCCACATTGCCGGCGATGAGGCGGGCTTCTGCCAGATCGCGCGCAAGCCCGCCCTTGGGCACGGCGATGCCACGATCAGCGAGGACCTTCTTGCTCTGCCATTCGGACAGGGGGCCAGGCTTTGCAGCCAGCAAACCAGCAGAGACATAGGGAGCCGGCATGGCATCGGGCGAAGCCAGATGCCGCGCATAGGCGGCCACATGCGAAATCGCGCGCAAAGCGCGATCGGGCGAGCGGAAGAAGGGAATGCCGCTCTCCGAGACCTCCTTGATGAAGTCCTCGTTCAGCGGATAGCCATCGCCCAGATAGACGAGGGCAACGGGCTTGGTCGCCTTCTCAAGGACGGGGCGCAGGGCCTGCCACTTGGAAAACTGCTGCGGCTTGCCCCCACCCATAGCGACGACGAGCAGGAAGCCGACCTGCGGATCGGCCAGCATCACCTCGGCCGACTGGCCAAAGAGGATCGGCTTCTGCATGCCGGCTGCGGTGATGTCGAGCGGATTGTCGATGGCCGCGAAGGACGGCAGCACCTGCTTCAGGCCTTCAACACTTTCCGGCGCAAGCTCGGGGATCGCAATGTCGAGGTCCTCGCAGAAGTCGAGCGAGAAGCCGCGCAGCGCGCCCGAGTTGCTGAGCACCGCAAGCCCGCCCGGCAGGGGGCGCGGGCGATGGGACAGCAGCGTCACCGTGTCGAAGAGATCATCGAGCCCGCTGACGAGGATCACGCCGGCGCGCTCCACGAAGGCGCGCATCACATCGTGATCGCCAGCGAGTGCGCCCGTATGGGACTTGGCGGCCTCGCGTGCGCGGCTGCTGCGGCCGGGGTGCAGCAGCACGACCGGCTTGCCTGCATGGCGCGCACGGCGTGCGAGCTTGAGGAAATTCTGCGGATGGCGGATCTGCTCGACGAAGAGCGCGAAGACGCTGATCGAGGGATCCTCGACCAGCAGCTCCAGATAATCCTCCGCGCTGAGCACGGCCTCGTTGCCGGTCGAGATGGAATGGGCCACCGGCACGCCTCGCCCCTGCAGCGCATAGCGGATATTGCCCTGCATCGCGCCCGACTGGGCGACGACGCAGACGCCGGGGCCCTTCGTCTTGTTCGGCTCCACCGGCTCGAAGGTGAGCGGCACGCCGTCCGCATAATTCACCGAGCCGATGCAGTTGGGGCCAAGCACCACCATGTTCGCCGCCCGTGCAATGGCAGCGATGATGTCCTGCTCCTTGCGACCATCCTCGTCCTGTTCGCCAAAGCCCGAGGCAAAGACCACGACGCCGCCGATGCCACGACGCGCGCAGGCTTCCACCTGCTCGCGCACGGCCTGGGCCGGCACGATCAGGATCGCCGCATCGACGCCCATGGGCAGGTCATCGATGCCCGGCACGCAAGGGTGCCCATCGATCTCCGTGCGACTACGACTGACGAGATGCAATTCGCCAGACCAGTTGAAGCGGCGGAGATTGGCCAGCACATTGTTGCCGACCGAGAGGGGCTCAGGGGATGCCCCTATGACCGCGAGGGATCGCGGCCGCAGGAGACGGGCGAGCGGCAAAAGCTGACCGGTGGCTGACATGGAGTCTCAGTCCTCGCGGCGATAGTTGCCGAGGCCCGGACGATAGGACTTCTCGTCGAGGAACTGGGACATGCCCTTCACCGCGCCACGCTCCGGATCGCGCAGCTTGGACTGGTCGAGCTTGGCGCCGAGATATTCGGCCGAGGCGTCCCAGCTCATCTCGCGCACGTAGTGATAGGCGCTCTTGCAGGCGCGCAGCACGACGGGGTTTTTTTCCATGAGCTTCTTGGCCAGTGTGATGGTCTTGGCTTGAAGCTGATCCTTCGGCACCGCGAAGTTCACGAGGCCGATCTTTGCAGCTTCACGACCATCGAAGGTATCGCCGGTCAGGATGTAATAGAGCGCGGCGCGCTGGGAGAGGGCCATGGCGACCGACTTCGTCACGATGCCCGCAGGGATGATGCCCCAGTTGATTTCCGACAGGCCGAAGGAGGCGTCTTCATCCGCGACAGCGAGATCGCAGGCGCACAGAAGCTGGAAGGCGCCACCAAAACACCAGCCATTGACCATGGCGATGGTGGGCTTGGAGAAATGCATGAGCCGGCGCCACTGCCACATGGAGTTGGCGCGCTGCAGGCGCTCGCGCATGGCTGGATGCGCCTTCTCCATCTCGCGGAAATATTCCTTCAGATCCTGACCGGCCGAAAAGGCATCGCCCGATCCCGAGAAGACCACGCACTTGGCTTCTTCCGTCAGCTCGATGGCGTCGAGCACATCGCACATCTCATAGACAATGCCCGGATTGATGGCATTGCGCTTGGAGGGGCGGTTGAGGGTCACCCATGCAATGCCGTCCTCGACCTTGACGAGGACATTCTGCTGCGGGAGCTGCTCAATGGGTGACTTGTCCGACATATGCTTCCATCCCTGATTGCATTTTGATTGAAGACGGGCGGCGTCTTGCGCCGCCCGGACGAATGTCAGGCGCGTGCGTCCTGAATGGCTTTCCACACGCGACTGGCCGTATAGGGGAAGTCGACATGGTTGATGCCGAGCGGGCGCAGGGCATCGATGACCGCATTGGCAAGGGTCGGCACGGAGCCGGTGGTACCGGCCTCGCCCACGCCCTTGGCGCCAAGCACATTGCCGGGCGCAGGAATTGGCCGATCGAAGAGCTTGATGCCCTGGATATCGGATGCGCGCGGCATGACGTAGTCCATGAAGCTGCCGGTCAGCAGCTG
>CAISZN010000109.1 GCA_903889985.1 uncultured Hyphomicrobiales bacterium
ATCGAGGACCGGGCGACCGGGAGCGGCAACGAGCGTCAGAACATGCGTCATCGGGGCAGAGAACTTTCGGTTGGCCTATTCGGGACGGAGCTAGCATGAGCACCCGCCCGGCTGCCATCCTCATTGCAGGCCCGACGGCCAGCGGCAAGTCCGCCCTTGCGGTCGAGGTCGCCCAACGCATTGGAGGAGCCGTCGTCAATGCGGATTCCATGCAGGTCTATGGGGACCTTTCCGTGCTCTCAGCCCGGCCCACGCCAGATGAGATGAATGGGGTTCCGCACCATCTCTTTGGCCATGTGGACGGGGCGGTGAATTACTCCGTGGGTCGCTGGGTCGAGGATGCGCGGACCTGCGCTGCACAGCTTGCGGCCGAGGGGCTGATCCCTGTCTTTACGGGCGGGACGGGCATGTATTTCAAGGCCTTGACCCTTGGGCTTTCGAATATCCCGGCCGTGCCGGATGAGGTCCGGCGCCGGGTTCGCGACTGGGCCGAGGGGAGGCCTCCGCAGGCATTGCACGACCGGCTTGCCATGGTCGATCCGGTCATGGCGGGGCGACTGCGGCCAAGCGACCCCCAGCGGCTCCTGCGGGCTCTGGAGATTTTCGAGGCGACCGGTCAGAGCCTCTCGACCTTTCAGGGCAGCCGGACCGCCTCCGTCTTTGCGCCGGAAGCCTGCGTCTCGGTCTTCCTGGCGCCTGAACGCCAGCTCCTTTACGAGCGCATCGACCGGCGCTTTGAGGCAATGCTCGAGGCCGGGGCGATGGAAGAGGTACGCGCGCTGGCAGCACGTGGGCTCGATCCGATGTTGCCGGTGATGCGGGCCCATGGCGTGCCGGGCTTCCTGGACTATTTCGCCGGGAAAGTGACCCTGGAGGACGCCATCGCGCGAGGGCAGAGCGATACCCGCCATTATTCCAAGCGCCAGTTCACTTTTGTGCGGCATCAATTGCCGAATTTCATCTGGATAGAATTAGAAGGTGCAAGTCGATTTATTTTAACCCATATTGAGTAATAATCCGATGAATTGAATTCTTTACTCCATGTATAAATAATGATTGGATGACGTTATTAATCAATGCTTTTTCTGCAGGTTATTGGAATGCTAAAAGGTTTCGTTTTTAATTTCAAGAATATTGCTCGACTGATTACCCTCGTCCGATCCGAACGTGGGCGCCGAACCTGTCATTCGGAGGCGGCGGCGCGTTGTTACACGCGTGATGTCAGCTATTGGGAAATGGAGGAATGTGGGGCTCAGGATCGCATTCGCGTCAACAACAGAAAGGACCTTGCCGAAGCCTTTCGTCGCTCCGATCGCAACGCCTATCTGGTGCAACTGACTGTTCTCGAACTTACTTGGCAGGGTGACGAGGTGACGAGCCGCTGGCGTGCCAAGGTTCGCAGCCCCGGGACCGGCGCTCCCTATTTCAAGATGGGCTTCTCTCGCGCGCGCTTTCGCGGCTTTCTGATTGCCGAGATGGTGACAATCCTGACCTCGGTGGAGGAGCCGGTCCATCTCGACGCTTAGGAAATCTCCAGACTTCTCCGTCAACAGATCCATTGCGCCGCTTGACGTCGGGCCGCTCCTGCCATTAGGGTGCGGCCCATCTTGAGGATGATCATGCATAGCTCGCTTATCGTATCTGTAGCGCCGGGACCGGGACGGGGATAAACCCCGATTTCCTGCAACTGGCGCTTACCGAGGCCCCCGAGGGGCCTTTTTTATTGCCTGAAATTCCAGCGAGCCCGCAGACAGCACGCCGAAACCAGACGGAGACGACCATGTCGAAACAGATGACCGGTGCGGAAATGATCGTCGAGGCCCTGAAGGACCAGGGCGTCGAGACGATTTTCGGCTATCCCGGCGGTGCGGTCCTTCCGATCTATGACGCCATCTTCCAGCAGAACTTCGTGCAGCACGTGCTGGTGCGCCACGAGCAGGGCGCGGCCCATGCGGCCGAGGGCTATGCCCGCTCGACCGGCAAGGTCGGCGTGTTGCTGGTGACCTCTGGCCCCGGCGCGACCAATGCCATCACCGGCCTCACGGACGCCCTGATGGACTCCATTCCGCTCGTCTGCCTCACCGGACAGGTGCCGACCCATCTCATCGGCTCGGATGCTTTCCAGGAATGCGATACGGTCGGCATCACCCGCCATTGCACGAAGCACAATTACCTTGTGCGTTCGATCGAGGACCTGCCGCGCATCCTGCACGAGGCTTTCTATGTGGCCGCAAGCGGCCGGCCGGGCCCGGTCGTCATCGATCTGCCCAAGGATGTGCAGTTCGCCCTGGGTACCTACACCGGTCCCAAGAACATCCAGCACAAGACCTATCGGCCGAAGGTGAAGGGTGATCTCGACAAGATCCGCGAAGCCGTCGCGATGATGGCGGCCGCCAAGAAGCCGGTGTTCTACACGGGTGGCGGCGTCATCAATTCGGGGCCGGTTGCCTCGACGCTGCTGCGCGAGCTCGTCGGCCTGACGAACTTCCCCATCACCACGACGCTGATGGGGCTTGGCTCCTATCCGGCGTCGGGCAAGAACTGGCTCGGCATGCTGGGCATGCACGGCACCTATGAAGCCAACAATACGATGCATGACAGCGATCTCCTCATCGCTGTTGGCTCACGCTTCGACGACCGCATCACCGGTCGCCTCGATGCCTTCGCGCCGCATTCGAAGAAGATCCACATCGACATCGATCCGTCCTCGATCAACAAGAACGTCAAGGTCGATCTCGCCATCGTGGGTGATTGCGCCCATGTGCTTGAAGACATGGTGCGCCTGTGGCGGACGGAGGGGCTCTCAGCCGACAAGGCTGCGATGGATAGCTGGTGGAAGCAGATCAACCACTGGCGCGAGCGCAAGTCGCTGTCGTTCCGGCCGTCTGTGAAAGCCATCAAGCCGCAA
>CAISZN010000110.1 GCA_903889985.1 uncultured Hyphomicrobiales bacterium
AAGGACGGCATCCAGCCCATCGTCGGCATCCAGCTCACCGTCGACTTCGGGGATGGCTCCCTGTTTGGCGGGCGTGGCGATGTGCGCCATGCGGGCCGCCACCCCATCGTCCTGCTCGCCCAGAGCGAGGAGGGCTACATGAACCTCATGCGGCTCGGCTCGCAGGCCTGGATCGAGCCCGAGGCCGGCGACATGCCGCATGTGAGCCTGCCCCAGATCGGGGCGGCCAATGGCGGCCTCATCGCGCTCACCGGCGGCCCCTCGGGTCCCCTCGACCATGCCTTCGAACATGACCGGCAGGAGATTGCCGAAGCGCGCCTCTCTGCCCTTGAGGGCCTGTTCGACCGCCGCCTCTATGTGGAGCTGCAGCGCCACGGGATGGCGCAGGAGCGCGAGAACGAGCCGCGGCTTGTCGACATCGCCTATCGCCGTGGCCTGCCGCTGGTGGCCACCAATGAGCCTTTCTTCGCCGCCCGCTCCGACCACGATGCCCATGATGCGCTGCTGTGTATCGCCCAGGGCACGGTGGTGAGCGACCCCAACCGTCGCCAGCTGACCGCCGAACATCGCTACAAGACGCGTGCGGAGATGCAGGAGCTCTTCGCAGACCTTCCGGAGGCCACCCAGAGCACGGTCGAGATCGCCATGCGCTGCGCCTATCGGCCAAGGACACGCCAGCCCATTCTGCCGCGCTTCACCACCGGCGGAGACGCCTCCGATGCGGCGGCGGCCGAGATGGCGGAGACAGAGGAACTGCGCCGGCAGGCGGTGGAGGGTCTCGAGAACCGCCTGAACGCCCATGGGCCTGCGCCGGGCATGTCGGTGGATGACTATCGCGAGCGGCTCGACTTCGAGCTCGGCATCATCACCCGCATGAAGTTTCCCGGCTACTTCCTGATCGTGGCCGACTTCATCAAGTGGGCCAAGTCTCACGGCATTCCGGTGGGGCCGGGGCGCGGCTCGGGCGCGGGCTCGCTGGTCGCCTATGCGCTCACCATTACTGATCTCGATCCAATTCGGTTCGGCCTGCTGTTCGAGCGCTTCCTCAACCCGGAACGCGTGTCGATGCCCGACTTCGACATCGACTTCTGCCAGGACCGGCGCGACGAGGTGATCCGCTATGTGCGCGATCGCTATGGCGCGGACCGTGTGGCGCAGATCATCACCTTCGGCTCCTTCCTCGCGCGCGGCGTCATGCGCAACGTGGGCCGTGTGCTGGAAATGCCGCTGGGGCAGGTGGACAA
Source organism: uncultured Hyphomicrobiales bacterium (assembly GCA_903889985.1). Lineage (GTDB taxonomy): Bacteria > Pseudomonadota > Alphaproteobacteria > Rhizobiales > Beijerinckiaceae > Terripilifer. The sequence goes on from CAISZN010000110.1 coordinate 1,245, forward strand.
GCTTGCCAAGCTCGTGCCGCAGAACCCAGCCAATCCCGTCAGCCTGAAGCAGGCGATCGATACGGAGCCGCGGCTGAAGGAGGCCGCAGAGGCCGAGCCGCGCGTGGCACGCATGCTGGAGATCGCGCAGACGCTGGAGGGGCTCTATTCCAACGCCTCGACCCATGCAGCGGGCATCGTCATCGGTGACAGGCCCCTGCACGAACTGGTGCCGCTCTATCGCGACCCCAAGTCGGAAATGCCGGCAACCCAGTTCAACATGAAGTGGGTCGAGCCGGCTGGCCTCGTGAAGTTCGACTTCCTCGGCCTCAAGACGCTGACGACCCTGTCGACCACCGTGAAGCTTTTGCAGCAGCGCGGCATCGAGATCGATCTCACAAAGATCCCCCTCGATGACAAGAAGACCTACGAAATGCTCGGACGCGGCGAGACGATCGGCGTGTTCCAGGTGGAAAGTGCCGGCATGCGCAAGGCGCTCGCTGAAATGCGCGCCGACCGCCTTGAAGACATCATCGCGCTGGTGGCGCTCTATCGACCGGGCCCCATGGCCAACATCCCGACCTACTGCGCTGTGAAGCACGGCGAGCAGGAGGCCGATTATCCGCATGAGAAGCTGAAGCCCATCCTCGAAGAGACCTGCGGCGTCATCATCTATCAGGAACAGGTGATGCAGGCGGCCCAGCAGCTATCGGGCTACTCACTGGGCGAAGCCGATCTCCTGCGCCGCGCCATGGGCAAGAAGATCAAGTCGGAGATGGATGCGCAGCGCGACCGCTTTGTGCGTGGCGCCGTGGAGCGCGACATCCCCAAGCCCAAGGCCGACGAGATCTTCGACCTGCTGGCGAAATTTGCCGACTATGGCTTCAACAAGAGCCACGCGGCCTGCTACGCGCTGATCGCCTACCAGACGGGCTGGTTCAAGGCGAACTATCCGGTCGAGTTCATTGCGGCCTCGATGACCCTCGACAAGGGCAATACCGACAAGCTCGCCGAATTCCGCAACGAGGCGCGTCGCCTTGGCATCCGCATCGAGCCGCCCTCGATCAATCATTCGGGCGTGAACTTCGAGGTGCATGCAGACGGGCAGGGCGGCTATGTCATCCGCTATGCCTTCTCGGCGGTGAAGGGCGTGGGCGAGGGGCAGGCGGCTGCCATCGTGGCCGCGCGGGACGGACGCCCCTTCAAGGATCTCGGCGACGTGGCGCGGCGCCTCAATCCGCGCGAGGTCAACAAGAAGGTGCTCGAAAGCCTTGCCGCGGCTGGCGCTTTCGATGAGCTGGAGCCCGACCGGGCGCGCGCCTTTGCGGCCATTGAATCAATTCTCGCGCTCGCCAACCGTGCGCAGGAGGATCGCGTGGCAGGGCAGGCGGCGCTGTTTGGCGACGTGGGCGAGGCGGAACCCTTCCTCACGCCCAAGGTGCCCGGCTGGCCGGCAGCGGAACGCCTGCGCCGCGAGTTCGACTCTATCGGGTTCTTCCTGTCGGGCCATCCGCTTGATGACTATGCCCATGTGCTCAAGCGCCTGCGGGTGCAGAGCTGGGCAGAGTTTGCCCGTTCGGTGAAGCAGGGGGCCTCGGCCTCGCGGCTGGCAGCGACCGTGCTCGACCGGGCGGAGCGGCGCACCAAGTCCGGCTCGAAGATGGGCATCGTGACCCTGTCGGACCCGACGGGCCAGTACGAGGCCATCATGTTCCAGGAGGGGCTGAACCAGTACCGCGACCTGCTGGAGAAGGGCGCCGCGGTGCTTGTGTCCCTGCAGGCCCAGCTCGAGGGCGAGGACGTGCGCGCCCGCATCACCATGGTCGAGCTGCTGGAGCAGGCGGCCAACCGGGTCCAGAAGGGCCTGCGCATCTTCCTGCGCGACCAGGAGCCTCTGTCCTCCCTGACCCAGCGCCTGACCCAACGCGGCGATGGGGAGATCTCGCTGGTTCTGATGGTCGAGCAGGACCGCAGCGAGGTCGAGGTAAAGCTGCCGGGCCGCTTCCTGGTGACCCCCCAGATCGCCGGCGCCCTGAAGGCGATCCCGGGGATCGTTGCCGTCGAGCACGTCTGAACGGGAACGTCGGGCCGATGGGGATTGGCGCGGCCGGAGCCGCGTGGTCCACGGGCGCAGCATCTCTTTCGCGATTCGTGCAAGATCGTCGAAATGGCATCCCTCACGGGACACGATCTTCCCGCGTTCACGGGCATTTTTGCCATGCTGCGACGCGACGGCTTGCATCCGGGCCTCCACGGCCTTATAGGTCCCCCGTTCGCGCAGCCCCAAGGGCTGCCTGCAACCCGCGCCCATCGTCTAGCGGTCTAGGACGTCGCCCTTTCACGGCGAAAACAGGGGTTCGATTCCCCTTGGGCGCGCCACTTCCTTCTGCAACGAGTGCCGGAAATCAACGCGAGCTTTACATGCCATCGCTTCGTGGCGGGGTATTCATGCCACGCTGCACAGCAGGGCGAGCCCCGATGCGCGTCATCCACGCCAAGAGATTCGGATAGGGAGTGATCTGTATTTCCTGCAGCTTATGGCGATATACCCACGGATACGCCGCTATGTCAGCGATCGAGTAATCCCCCGCGAGGAAGTCCCTGTTTGCCAGGGTACGGTCCATAATCCTGTAAAGGATGATTAGCTCTTCGCGAGAGCCGTTGAGAGATTTGTTCTGCCTTCCGCTGGCTTGCAATCGAGTCAGCCGATGCACCTGCATGGCCAGCGGCGAGAGGTTGCTTGTCGCAAAGAAGAGCCACTTGAGCGTTTCGGCTCGGGCAGCAGGCGCTACGGGCAACAGTCGGCCAGCCTTTTCTGCGAGATAGATCAGAATCGCTCCCGACTCAAACAGTACTATCCGGTCACCTCCATCGTAATCGATGATCACAGGAATCCGACCATGTGGAGCAAGCTCAAGATACCAAGGCTGCTTCTGGACTTTGGTCGACAGGTCCATTGCGTGCACTGCGTAAGGCAGGCCCGACTCTTCAAGCATAATGGATGCTCGCCTCCCGTTCCCGGTTGGCCAAGAATACAGCTCGATCATGTTGTCAGGTTCCTGCGCTCACAGATGGATACGATAGCAAGCTTCATGTAATTCCAAACCTTATGGAAGAGGCTTTTTAAAGAGCGCGATCAATCAAGGGCGTGTGTGGTCCAGATCGGAACGTAGCTTGTCAAGATGGCCGGTGACGTCACTCCGGCGAGCCTGACGTCCGAGATGCAAACTAGACGGTGGCACGCTTACCCTTGAACAGCAGGGTCATGAAGGCCAGGTCGAGGCTGCGCGGCATGATTGCAGCGCTTCCCAGGACGATGCCCGCCACCGGTCCCACAGTCACCGACCGGCGCTTGCGCGTGATGGCGTAGAGAACCGAGCGGGCGACTGTCACCGGGCCGACGGTGGGGAATAACTTGAGCACCAGCGTCGTTTTCAGATCGGCCTTGTCCGCGCTGCTGAACCCGGTGCGAACTGCCGGTGGGTGGACCGCCGCAACATGTACGCCGCCGCTCCGCAATTCGCTATCCATGGCGATGCTGAGATTGGTGACAAAAGCCTTGCTTGCGGCATAGGCTGCGAAGTAGGGCATCGGGCGGGTCGCGACAGCAGCAGAAAGATTGACAATGGAGCCGTGGCCGCGCGCCTTCATGCCCTTGGCAGCCCAATGACTGAGGCGGGCAAGTGCCTGCACATTGAGCCGGAGCATCGCATTGAGCTTGCCCCAGTCAGCCTCAACGAAGGCCCCGGATGCGCCCGCCCCCGCGTTGTTGACCAGCACGTCGGGCACATAACCCCGTGCGTCGAGAGCTGTTAGAAAAGCCTCTAGCGCGCTGGCGTCGCCGAGATCGACGACAGCGGTCTCAGGACGGACCACGCCGCCGAGCGTGGCCGCTGCTGCGTGTAATTTTGCAGCGTTTCGAGCCACCATGAGGACGGCTGCACCCGATTGCGCGGCGAGGCGGGCGGTTTCGAGGCCGATGCCTTCGCTGGCGCCGGTGATGAGATAGGTCTGTGACATGCGAAGTCTCCTGTTGTGTAAAATTGTGAGATTGTCGCTGTTTGCGGATGCCACCCTCTGTCAGCCGGTGGCGGTCGCATGGCCAAAGGGGAGATCAAGGATCTGGCGCCATTCGCCATCGGCTTCCTGACGGAGCACATCGACGGCGCTGCCGCCCATCTCGACAGACTTTCCGTCTGGAGCCGTCCCCTTGATCGACCAGTCGAACAAAACCACGGCGTGGTTGCCGATCATCTGCGTGTGTCGCGGCGTGATTTGGATCGGCAAGCCTGGCGCAGGTAAGTTTTCGATGGCAGGCCGAATGGAATCGCGTCCCCGAAATTTGGTTCCTCCGCCGAGGTCAAGGACGGCGTCTGTTGCATAGCCATCGACAAGCGCGTCGATTTGCCTTGCGTCAAACCTCGCTTTGAAGACATGCGGAAAAGCAGACGGGTCGGTCAAAAGCGGTTTCATCGCTGGTCTCCTTGCGGGCGGCGCGGAATACTCCGAGTGTTTGTTTGTCGAAGAACTCGCGGATGACGACGCCGATCTCTGCGGCATGGGTTTCCAGTGCGAAATGGCCGGTATCGAAGAAGCAGACATCCGCGTCTGGAAGATCCCGCCTGAACGCCTCCGCGCCCGCGGGTGTGAAGAACGGATCGTTCCTGCCCCAGACGGCCAGCAGGGGCGGCTGATGTTTGCGGAAATAGGCCTGGAAGACCTCGTAGGCCGCGAAGTTGGAGGCGTAATCGAGCAGCAGATCGAGTTGGATCTCATCGACGCCGGGTCGAGCGAGATAGGCGTCATCAAGATTGCGCCCGTCAGGCGAGACCTTTGAGACGTCGGTGACGCCCTCCGTGTACTGGAACAAGGTCGTGCCCGGTGCCAGGAAACCTCGCAGCGCATTGCGGTTCTCGTCAGTGGGATTGGCCCAATAGGCCTGTACGGGGGCAAAAGCCGGCGACACCCCTTCGAGATAGGTATTGCCGTTTTGGGAGATGATCGCGGTAATGCGATCAGGATGTCTTGCAGCGATGCGCAGCCCGACGGGGGCGCCGTAGTCGAAAATGTAGACCGCAAATCTGGTCAGCCCAACGACCTCGCTAAAGCGGTCGATCAGATCTGCGATATGGTCGAATGTGTAGGCGAACTGCTCGCGCGGCTTCATCTCCGTCAGGCCAAAGCCGGGCAGGTCAGGCGCAATCAGATGAAAGTGATCCGCCAGTTCCGGAATGAGATCGCGAAACATGTGGCTCGCCGTCGGGAAGCCATGCAGCAGCAACAGGCTTGGGCGGCTGGGATCGCCGGCTTCTCGGTAGAAGACATCTATGCCGTCGACGGTGACGGTCTTGTGGCGGGTGGTCATAGTCGGCTTCCTTTCGGTTCGAAGCAGCAGCGGCTTCTGACGGGAAGCTAGACCCTTCCATTTTTTCGCATCAGTGGATAATATTGAGATCCATCCTTCCAGAAAATGGAAGTTAAAAATGGATCGACTTGAGGCGATTGAGGCCTTTGTGGCGGCCGTTGACGGTGGCAGCCTTTCGGCGGCTTCTCGCGCCCTGAATACCCCGCTGCCAACCATCAGCCGTCGCGTGTCGGAGCTGGAGGCGCATCTGAAAGCACAATTGCTTGTGCGCACCAGCCGCAAACTTATTCTCACCGAAGCGGGCGAGGCCTTCGCGGCGGCGGCACGACGTCTTCTTGATGATCTCGCCGAGGCCGAACGAGCGGCAAGCGGTGAATATCGAACGCCACGCGGCGAATTGCTGGTCACGGCGCCGTTCATGTTCGGCAAGCTTCACGTGGCACCGATCGTCCACGCATTCCTCGCCGCCTATCCCGAGGTGACGGTCCGCCTCGTGTTGTCGGACGATGTGATCGATTTGGTTGAGGCGCATGTCGACGTTGCGGTGCGGATCGGCCAGCTTGCCGACAGCGACCTGATCGCCCGGCAGGTCGGCCATGTGCGCTGGTTGATCTGCGCCAGCCCAGGCTACCTTGCCACGCGCGGTGCGCCCGCGACGCCTGAGGCGCTCAGTGACCATGTCTGCATCGCCTTCGAGGGGCTTCGGGACTATCGCGACTGGAGTTTTGGGAGCGGGACTGCAGCCCGCACGGTGATGATCCGGCCCCGATACTCGGTCAACACCGCGGAGGCCGTGGCGGAGGCTGCCGCAGCCGGCGTCGGCGTTGCTCAACTGATGTCATATCAGGCGGCAGAGGCGATTGCGCAGGGGCGCATCACCACGATCCTGCGAGATTTCGGGGACGAGGCCATGCCGGTCAACCTTGTTCACCAGCCGCAGCGCATCCAGCCACTCAAGCGCCGAGCCTTCCTTGATTTCGTTACGCCGCGATTGACCCAGGCGCTGCTCGAGGTCGAGAAAAAGGTGCGCTCGGCATGAGACTCATGCCGAAATATGCGCAATGAAGGCATCGATCTTCGCCACGTTCCTGCGGTGGGCGGGATAGACGGCATGAATTGGGGTCGTGCGGCTCTGCCATTCTGGCAGCAAGGTCGTCAGCTCACCCGAAGCGAGTTCCTCCCGCAAAAGCCAATCTGGCGCATGGCAAAGTCCAAGGCCCGACAGCGCCGCAGCGCGGATCGCTTCGGAAGAGTTCGTCTGAAGTTTCCCGGTCACCCGCGCGCGCGCTACCTCGCCATCTGCCCCGACAAATTCCCAGACATTCAGAGTCGAGACCTCCGTGTAGACGATGCAATTATGGGCGGCCAGGTCCCGCGGATGTCTGAGCGGCGGGCCACCATTGGGCAGCCCCTCAAAATAGGCGTGATGCGCGACAAGCAAGCGCCGCCACTCGCCGACCTTGCGCGCGACGAGACTGCTGTCGGGGAGATCGCCGAGCCGCACCGCCACATCGAGGCCCTGCTCGATGAGATCGGTGAAGCCGTCGTTGAGCCGGAGGTCGATGTGTAAATCCGGATGCAGGGCAAGAAAGCTCCGCACCTGCGGCATGAGAACCAGCCGGCCATAACCGACGGAGGCAGCGACGCGCAACCAGCCGGTCAGCCGTGTCCGCCCGCTGCGCAGCCGCAGCTCCGCGGCCTCGAAATCCGCGACCAGCCGTCGGGCCTCGGGCAAGAACGTCTCACCCTCCTCGGTCAGCGAAAGCGCCCGGGTCGAACGGCTGAGCAGCTTGACGCCGAGGTGGGCCTCCAGCGCTGCCACCTGCTTGCTGACGGCGCTCTGCGTGGTCGTGTTCTCCTTGGCTACAACCGAGAATGAGCCTGCCTCGACCACCCGGACGAAGATCTTCATGGCGGAGAGCCGGTCCATCTAAGCATTCCTCATTGGAATATATCTTAGGCGATTTTGCCCAGTATTTTTCCAAAATGGAAGAACTAGGTTTGTCTCGTCCCAAGCGCATCCACCGCGCTTCTTCAGGAGCCCGCCATGACCCGCTTCAGCATTCCCACCCGCGATCAGGTGTCCCCCGATAATCAGGCGATCTTCGATAACCTCAAGAAGATGCTGTCTTTCGTGCCCAACCTCTACGCCACCTTCGCTCATTCAGCGACGGCCTTGGGAACCTATCTCACGCTCCAGAACGCCAAGTCCTCCCTGAGCGCCAAGCAGCGCGAGATCGTCAATCTCGTCGTCAGCCAGGTCAACGATTGCGAATACTGCCTCGCAGCCCATACCGCGGTCGGCAAGATGGTCGGCTTCACGGAAGAGCAGATCCTTGAAATCCGGAAAGGCCGCGCAACCTTCGATCCCAAGCTCGATGCGCTCGCCCGCTTCGTGCGCGACGTTACGGAAAACCGCGGCCATGTCGCCGCCGCTGACACCGAAGCCTTTCTCGCAGCCGGCTGGAGCGAGGGCGCCGTTGTCGATGTGATCATGGTCGTTGGCGACAAGATCATCAGCAATTATCTGCACGGCGTGACGAAGGTCGCCGTCGACTTTCCTGCTGCCACTCAGCTCATAGCCTGATCGGGCCAACCCGAGGCGGGCGCTTGCGCCCGCTTCCCCGGTTCATCGCTTGCGGTGATCGACCTTCGTGACTGCGCGGCCTCGATCTCCTCATTTTTTTATCTTCAGATCCGTTGCTTCAATCACTCCGCGGATGGTTTTCGAATCAGCATCCAGGAGTTGACTAATCAAGGCTTCGACTTCCACTCCGGAATGTGGTCGCACCTTCTGGAGCAGCAAGGCTGCTTGCTTCAGGTATTCGGGATCCGAAACCGCCGCTACGAAAGCCTGTCGATAAACCGCGAGAACATCGTCAGGTGAACCGGGTGGCAGGAATAGCGGATTGTTGAATTCATAGGGGATCAGAAACCATTCGAGGAGCTTGCGCTGGTCGGCATCTTTCACGAGGTCGGCAACTCCGGGGATCTGAGGGAATTCCGGGTCCTTCTCGAGAGCAACCTGCAGAAGCAGTCGCAACGCGCCTTCCTTGATCCATTCGGGACGTGTGGTCCGGAGCGAACCGAGGGTCGTGCAGGTGCCATCCACCTCGCCGCGTTCAATTGCAAGCAGCGACGTGCCACCGTCGTAGCCAGGAACAGGCTTGAACTTTGTACCAAGTAGGTGGTTCATCAGCAGCGCGGAACGCGTTGGTGCCGACGTTGCGCCAGTGGACGACATCGCCACATCCTTCTTCTTTGCATCCTCCAGCGTTTGCACCGTGCTCGCGTGCCATACGGCGCAGACCGTATCACCCCTGCTCAGGCTTCCGATCCATTTGAAACGCCGGAGATCATAGTTGACGCGGATCTGACCCATGAGAGGCTCGCTGATCGGACCGGCGTTCGTCGTGCCAATGGCGGTCCCATCTTTCGGAGCGACGTTATAGACATATTGGACGCCCTGGAGGCCGCCGCTCGCACCCATGTCGCTGATGGTGATTGCAGGTGCGCCTGGGAGATGCTTCGCGAGATAGGGCGCGAGCGCCCTCGCAAAGGCGTCGACACCACCGCCGAGTCCTCCACCCACATAGAAGGTAATTGTCTTCCCCGCGAAAGTTGGCTCCGCCTGAACGCACTGGCTGGGCATTGCAGAAGTTGCGAGGATGAAGATTGCAATCCTGCACGCACTGCCCATGCTGAGTCCCCTCCGGTGAACGGTCTTTGATAGATCCTAGCGGGCTGATACCATACGCCTCAAGCGAGAAACGCATGGGGATGGTGTCTTGGCCAGAATCGACCCCGCAGATAGGTCAAGCACGCGCGACGTTCAGGCTGTCTTAAAGCGGTCGGAAAAAATCGCTGGGCATAACGTCAAAATCCATGCAGTTTCCTGCTCATCATCCTGAAATTTAGCGGGGCTTCAGAGCCTTGACCAAATTCATCAGCGGGGCTTCGGCAGCCATTCTGCGCAGTCTCAAGAGCCTTGTGAGCAAGATGGGCAGCCGATCTTCCGGATGCAGAAATTACTTCGCGCCTATGGCGCAAGGTGGCGAGCGATCCGGCATATCCGCAGAAAAGGAGGCTGCGCTCTGGAGTATGAGACGAGTGAATTGTTCACCGATGCAGAGCGCGCGGCGATCAGGGTGGCCAGGCGTGCCGGGCTCACCAGAAGTTATGGGTCAGATGATGAATTCGAAAAGCTGCGGAGATATTTTACCGTGGAGCCGGCTGTCGAGATCGTGTCTGACATCGCACTCTATGGCTCCTACAAACCCTTCAACGACACATTGGCGACTAATCTTGAGCCCGCACCATTGGAAACCCTGCGAAGGTTGAAACTTCCAAACCGCGACGGTCTGTCCTGATGAGCGGAGCTATGTCATGTCCAAGGTCACTCGGCCAGACGTGTTCGAACACAAAGCGTGGTCGCTTTCCCCCGAGACCCGCAAGCTCGCCCTGTCGGTATTCAGTGTCGCGAGATGAAAAGTCAGGAGAGGTGCGCTCGGTTCTGGTCCACTACGACACTGGCTGCACTGTAAGTGGAGACGCAATAAGGGACGAGGTAAGTAGCCAGAATTTTGGCGAGATTGAAAGTACCTGCCAACAGGGTATCTCCCTGGTTGATCAGATTGAGGAGGGTCCCAACGACAAGGGCAACCCTGATGGCCCGTACCCTGACCGGCCCGGACAGTGCTACCTTGAGGAATTCATCCATCGTTCGCCAAGCATTTTTCTAAAAAGGGTGGAGCGTCGATAAGCAAATTAAACAGCGACGCATCTTGAAAATCAGGTTAGGAGCGCATCGACAGGGCTGTCAACCACGCTGGCGAAAGCTCGACGAGCTTCTGTCCTGTCAGCTTACTGCCTGCCCAAAGATTGCAGCACCGGTGAGGTCGTGACAGATATCCCAGGTAGCGAGGTCATACAATTAGCGGTTTAACAGCTAAATGGTCTCGACGATTTGGACGATGGTCCCTGGGAACGGTCCGATACTTCGTTGCAGAGCCGTCCTTTGTGACCGACAATCACGCACAGGTGATCGCGACGTTTCGCTGTAACAAATCGTCCAGGCGGGCGAATACCGAATGTGGCAGAAGCCGTGTGACGTTCCTGTGGAGCTGCTTTATGAGTTCGACCACTGTGCCAGAGGGCTCCACTGCAGTTGCCCGTCCCGTCGCCTCAGCAGAGGCAGGTCTCGTCGTGCACCGAAAGGGTGAAAAGGTGCCCGGGGAACGGCTACATTTCGGCTTCCTGACCTTGGATTCAGATCCGGCATTTATCCTGGCCAGATTACTGAATAATTTGAAGAACCGTTTTGGTCAGGCGCTTGAGTATTCTCAATCCAGAGCGCGAAGGCAGCGTTCCGAAATGCATATCCCGTCTCGAATAACACTCCTTGCGTTTGCCGGTTTCGGGATCGCCATCGGCATGTCCGCTGGACTTGCGCAGGCACAGCAGGGAGTTGGCGGCTGGGTCATCAAACCAACACGCTATCCCTTTTCTGTGCTGGCCGACCGGCTGGAGGGTGCTGTCAGAGCGCATCAGATGAATGTGGTCAATTTCGCAAGTGCTTCGGAAGGAGCCAAGGCCCAAGGCATTACGATTCCCGGCAATCGGGTCGTCGGTGTCTTCCGCAATGATTTCGCAAGACGGCTACTGCCTCTAAATCTGCAAGCCGGCATCGAGGCTCCCATTCGCTTTTATCTGACAGAGGGTGCCGATGGCACGGCGACGCTTTCCTACCGGACCCCGGGTGCTATCCTTGAACCTTACTTCCCTAGAGCACCGGTTGAATTGCAGGCCTTGGCAAAGGAACTCGATGGCCTTTTTGACGCAATTGCCACGGAAGCGGCAGCGCCATGATGCAAAAGCTTTCCGGCAGGTTAGGACCTGTTCGATCCGTTCACAGATTCTGGCATCCCGGACTTGAGGCCTCGACCATCTCGATCGGCACTCTTTCAGTTTTGGTTGTCAGAGAAAATATGGATAGCTGGCGGCCGATCGGTCTGCTCTTGATTGGAGTCTTGATTGGGGCAACCTTATCCCTGACAGACTTCGGCTTCTCATCGGCATTCCGTAGAGCCGCAGTGGACAGCGATTATTCCACGTTTCGTGGACATGCCTTGATGTTGACCATCGGCTCCATATTGATGGTTCCCGTCATTCACATGGGGTCGTTTTTTGGACATTCGGTCGAGGGCGTTGCGACCCCCATTGGCCTATCCCTGATCAGTGGCGGGATTTTGTTCGGGATTGGCATGCAACTGTCGGGAGGTTGTGCGTCAGGAACCCTGTTCCTATTGGGCAGGGGCAACCTGAAGTTCCTACTCACACTCCTGACATTTGTCATCGGTTCGACTTTTGGGGCGGCTCACTATGGCTTCTGGCATAACCTGCCATCCCTTGGACCTGTGACAGTCTTCGATTTTGGAAACTGGCCTTTTGCGCTGCTCACCGAAGTTATCCTTCTGGCATGTGCCTTTCGGTGGCTTCCGTCGAAGACACACCTGTCACGAAAGATATCTGGGGGAGCTGTTGGACTTGCTGTCCTGAATGGAGCAACCTTGCTCGTCGCAGGCAGACCCTGGTCCGAGACGTTTGGATTTGCGCTGTGGGGATCGAAAATCGCTGCGCAACTCGGCTTCGATCCGTCCACATGGGAATTCTGGCATGGCGCTGATGTAAAGGGTCTGAGTATCTTGCAGGATACGACGTCCATCATGGATTTTGCCATAATTGCGGGTGCCATGTTGGCTGCAAGCATGGGAAAGCGATTCGAACTGAGGATCGGCTGGGATTGGAGAGCGTGGCTTTCTGCGGCCGTCGGAGGGCTCATGATGGGCTATGGTGCACGCCTTTCCGACGGGTGCAACATAGGTGCATATTTCAGTGCCATCGTTTCCGGGAGTCTTTCGGGATATGTTTGGGCGGTCGCTGCATTGATAGGGAGTGCACTAGGTGTCCGGATTCGAGGAAGAAACTAAGATGACCTTGTTCGGGATCAAAATGAGAGTAGATTATTTGGCACCGGCCTTCGGTGTTAAAGGCTGAGATATGAGCCTGCATCAATCGCGCCCTGAGAGAAGCTGCAAGCGATAAATATTCGAACTGAAGAAGACAATCTTCAAAAAGGTTACGTGAATGTTGGGAATACCACGCAGGTACGCTCATTTCGTGTTCGGGGTCATCCAATCCGGCCTGACCTCTTCAATCGCCTCCGGAATCGCAAGTGCCTCTTTCATTCACGATGGATCATTTCTTTCGCATTGGATCCAGTCATGGCTCGTGTCCTGGATTCTGATGTTGCCCATTGTCATTTTTGCTGCGCCCGGCATTCGAATATTGGCTCATTTCCTGACGAGTGAATCAGAATAGGGGTCATTTAACCGAGCTGAAACGCATATCCGTTGTTGTTTTGGCGGTTCTGGGGAAAATGTTTGTTGGTTCTAGATCTCCTCGTGGACGACTGGTTTGAGCGTTGCAAGGCGTGGCCGAGCTCCACAACTGCCATTACCGTTTCTATTCCGGCGCTGCGCGAGGGCGTCGAGCGGGTCTTGAGAGGCGTTATGACCTCCGCCTGAGGGCGAGGCGATGCGACTGGCGAAGAAGGTCACAGTTTCTGTTATTATCTGCGCCGACTTCCTGCGAGCGATCATGACATTTCTTCCGTCAAAGAGAGACCCGCGGCGCCATCGTTTCGCATTCGAGCGGCAGGTTGTAAGCGAATAAGAAGGTCCATTCAGGCCCTCACAAATTCGGGAGTTCTGATGCGGCCTTGACTTGGGAATGAATCAAGCCGCGACTTACAACGAGACCTTGTCGCTATTGATTCATCCAGATCCGGGTGCAAGATAACTTTGGTGTCGAGCGAGGCACCATCCCTGGATCTGCAGCGCAATGGAGTCATTTATGAAGGCCTTCTCCGCTTACGTCTTTGACGCCTATGGAACCTTGTTTGACGTGCATTCGGCGACTGCACGTCACCGCGATGAAATCGGCCCAATGGCTGATCATTTGTCCGAGCTCTGGCGTACCAAGCAACTGGAATACACCTGGACGCGCACGCTAATGGGCGCTCATCGAAGTTTCCGTGACCTAACGGCCGAAGCTCTTGATTTTGCAGCTGCACGATGCGGCGGCATAACCACGGAAGCTCGCACCAAGCTCTTGGCAGCCTATGATACGCTCGACGCATACCCTGACGTTAAACCAACCTTGACCAAGTTGAAGGCAGCTGGCGCAAGGGTCGCCATTTTGTCAAACGGGACGCCGGGCATGTTGGAGCAAGCGATCGTATCCGCGGGGCTTGAGCAAACCATCGATGCCTGCTTTTCAGTCGAGGAAGTTGGTGCTTTCAAGACCGCACCAGCTGTCTATAACCTTGTCGGCAGGCGCTGGGGCTTTTCACCATCGGAGGTATCATTCCAGTCGTCGAATCGTTGGGATATTGCCGGGGCAGTAAAATTTGGCTTTCGCTCCGTTTGGATTAATCGCACCAGGCAACCTGATGAATATTCCGATTTAGCACCCGAGTTAACCCTCTATGGCCTCGCGGAATTAGTTGTGGGGCAATCATAAGCGGAGCGATTATGCCCTTTTTTATCGTGATACGCTGGGACTCAAAGTAGTGTTTTGCTTTTGGATCACTTTGCTTACGAGTGTTGAGCGAAGGGTTGGATTGCATTTGGGTCAGTCGCCGCCGTTGAACCAAGTCTCCGCCCAACTTGCTCGTTTTACTGGTTGAAATTCCGTGAATGTCAGCGTGCCAAGGCCCGCTTTGTGAAATGGCTCGTCCGCGAACATGTTCTCTAGCAGGGATTTTGTTTCTGCCCGTGCAACAAGGTAGCCACCCACGGGTGGGTTTGATTTTGGACCCGAACAAAGGAACAAGCCGAGGTCATAGCCATTTTGGAGCCATGCGCGATGCTCTGGGTATCCCGCTCGGATGATTTCAATTGGCGCAACATAGGTCATCTCAACGATAAAAAATTTCATTGGTAAAGTCCCGAGTTTGTCAAGAATCCACGACTGATCATTGCTGCCTCATTCATACCAAAAATGTTTTCGCAGCATAAGATATAATTTCCTGGAACTTGTCTGTAGAGACTCGCTAGAAGATGAGCCAAGCGCAAAACAAAAGCCAAGTTATCAAGGAGTGCGGGCCTTCAAGGTGCAGACAGTCTATGCGCGGAACTGTTCTCTATCAATTCACGAGATAGGATTTGAAGTACATGCCCAGGCGGATCATCGGGTGACGCTATTAAGCGTGTCGAGAAAGCACTTTGATCTTAAGACAAGCATGCGTTGACATGCATATAAGATTGGGAAAAATTTTGAAAACTCAGACTCCCCACGGTCGTTATTAATAGGACGCCGTTCCACCCGGACGCATCCGATGGACAGACTTCAAAGTGGGAGAGTCTGCTGACCACGAGCAGACGCGTTATCCTCAGACTTTGTTTCATTGGTCTGCCCCCTGAAAAGTGATCCTCCCTGAAGTATGGCTTTATGGCCTGATGGAGGACTGCGAAATGCCCAGGAAGAG
>CAISZN010000111.1 GCA_903889985.1 uncultured Hyphomicrobiales bacterium
CTTCATGGGCTACGACCGCCCGCGCTCGCTGGGCGATTCGGTGACGGCCGGCGTCTATGCGGCGCCCATCTTCCGCGATTTCATGAAGCAGGCGCTGGCCAACAAGCCTGACACACCCTTCCGCGTGCCGCCTGGCATCAAGCTGATCTCGATTGACCCCAAGACGGGCATGCGCTCCAGCGGAGCCGGCACGATCCTCGAGGCCTTCAAGCCCGGCACCGCGCCGCCCGATACCTATTCGGTCATCGGCGATGCACCGAAGTCGCTCACCTCTCCTGATGCGGATCGCTCGGTTGGGTCGGGGACCGGAGGCATCTACTGATCTCGGTTGACAGGGGCGGGCCTCCCACTATGGTCCGCGCGAACTCAGGCGCGCCCATCCGGCGCGCCTTTCATCTCAGGAGCATCCATGCGCGCGGAAGCTGAAGCGCTGGTCGAAGCCATCAAGCAGTCCATGGGACTGCTGAGGAGGCATCTTTGACGTCGATACCTCGACGCGCCGCCTGGCCGAACTGAATGCCCGGGTCGAAGACCCCAATCTCTGGAACGATGCCGACGCCGCGCAAAAAATCATGCGCGAGCGCACGGAGCTTGAAGATCGCCTGAATGGCCTTTCGCGCCTTGAGCGGGAGCTCGAGGACGCGGTGACCCTTGTCGAACTCGCGGAAGCCGAGGGCGATGCAGAGGTCGAGGCCGAGGGCATTGCCCAGCTCAAGGCCCTGAAGGCCGAAGGCGAGCGCCGGCAGATCGAGACGCTGCTCTCGGGCGAGGCTGACGCCAACAACACCTTCGTCGAAATTCACTCGGGCGCCGGCGGTACCGAAAGCTGCGACTGGGCGCGCATGCTCACCCGCATGTATTCGCGTTGGGCGGAGCGACGCAAGTTTCAGGTCGAGCTCATAGAAGAGACGCCGGGCGATGAAGCGGGCCTCAAGTCCGCGACCCTGCTGCTCAAGGGCCACAATGCCCATGGCTGGATGAAGACGGAATCGGGGGTGCATCGCCTCGTGCGCATCTCGCCGTTCGATTCCAATGCGCGTCGCCACACGAGCTTTGCGTCGGTCTGGGTCTATCCGGAGGTTGATGACCGCATCGACATCCAGATCAACGAATCCGACTGCCGCATCGACACCTATCGCGCTTCGGGCGCAGGCGGCCAGCACGTCAACAAGACGGACTCGGCCATCCGCATCACCCACGTGCCCACGGGCATCGTGGTGGCCTGCCAGGCCGAGCGCTCCCAGCACAAGAACCGTGCTACCGCGTGGAACATGCTGCGCGCCCGCCTCTATGAGCGCGAGCTGGAGATCCGCGAAGCAGCTGCCAACAAGGCCGCTGAATCGAAGACGGAGATCGGCTGGGGCCACCAGATCCGCTCCTATGTGCTGCAGCCCTACCAGATGGTGAAGGACCTGCGCACAGGCACGGTCTCCGGCACGCCCGACGATGTGCTCGATGGCGATCTCGACCAGTTCATGGAAGCCTCGCTCGCCCAGCGCGTCTATGGCGGCGGGCCTGATAGCGTCGAGGACGTGGACTGAGGACGTCAGCGCCTGTGGCGCAGGGTGCAGCAAGATGCGGGCGAGGACACTCGCGGTCCAATTGCGGATTTGAGCCTCAATGGACGGAGGCAGCCTCGATGAACTGCTTCGAGGCGCGCAGGAAGCGGCTCGGATCGACGGCTTCACCGTTGACGCGCACTTCATAGTGCAGGTGAGAGCCTGTCGAGCGGCCCGTCGAGCCAACCTTTCCCACGATCTGGCCGGCCTGCACTTTCTGGCCTTCGCTCACGGCGAAAGCTGACAGGTGCCCATATCGGGTGGACAGGCCGTTGCCATGGTCGATCTCGACCAGATTGCCATAGCCGCCGCTCCATCCAGCCGTCACAACCACTCCCGCGGCCGTCGAGCGCACAGGTGCGCCGGTGTCTTCCCTCAGGTCGATGCCGGTGTGCATGGCGGCCCGACCCAAGAAGGGGTCTATGCGGCTGCCGAAGCCTGACGTGACCTCGGGGCTGCCGCTGAGGGGCTGGCGCAGTGGCACAAAGGGAATGGCGCGTGTGAGCTGGTCCGCGGCCACGGCTTCATCCTGCAGATTGGCGATTTCGCGCTCAAACGGACCACTCGTGCCGTCCAGCTTGATCGGTACGAAGGGGCCGCCGGATGCTGCAGGCTTTTGCGATGGCGGAACCAGCTTGTCA
>CAISZN010000112.1 GCA_903889985.1 uncultured Hyphomicrobiales bacterium
GACGTCGAAGACCCGCAATCCCGCTGAGGCCATGATCTGCTCGACCGTGAACAGGGACAGGTAGAAAAAGTGCTCGTGATAGATCGTGTCGAACTGGACCTGGTCGATCAGGTTCATCACGTGGGGGAACTCGAAAGTTGCAACGCCCTCCGGCGCGAGCAGCTTGGCGAAGCCGCCAACGAAGTCGCGGGTGTTGGGCACATGCGCAAGCACATTGTTCGCGCTCATGAGGTCGGCGCGCTTGCCCTCACTCACCAGTCGCCTCGCCGTCTCGACACCGAAGAAGGCCACTTCGGTTGGCACACCACGCGCGACAGCCACCTTGGCCACATTGGCTGCGGGCTCGACGCCAAGCACCGGGATGCCCATTGCCACGAAATGCTGCAACAGGTAGCCGTCATTCGACGCGATCTCGACGGCTAGAGAGTTTGGCCCAAGCCCGAAGCGCGCCCGCATCGCCTCGCAATAGCGCTTCGCATGCTCGACCCAGCCTTGGGAGAAGGAGGAGAAATAATCGTAATCGGAAAAGATCTCTTCCGGCGGCACGCTATCGTCGGCCTGAACGAGCAGGCACGTCTCGCAGACGCGCGTGATCAGCGGAAAGGTTTTCTCGCCTGCCTCCTCTCCGGGACGCAGGTTGTGATTGGCCAGCGGCGAATAGCCGAGGTCCAGGAAGGTATGCGAGAGCAGCGTCCCGCAGAAGCGACAATGGGGATGGACTGTCATTTCGCGCAGTAATCCTCAATCGCGCGCAGGGTCAGTGCGCGCATATCCTCACCCCGGTCAAAGGCGAGATACCAGTCAGCGGTGGCCGCGATCGCAGCGTGACCGACAAGGCGATCCTCAAAACCCAGCACTTCGCTGGCGACGGTAACATCCAGCGCGAGCGCCTGCATCTCGTGCATCTTGGGCCCATTGAGCTGGCTCCACTCGCCGCTGCCGCCGAGTGCCTGCTGCATGGCCTGTGCGAGCGCAGAGACCGGGACGGGATGATTGAGCAGCGGGCCAAAATTGAGCGAGGTCGGCACGGGCTGTTTCAGGGCCAGGGCTTCCGCGTAAGCGAGGTAGCCTGCCAGACAGTCCAGCACATGCTGCCATGGCCGCGTGGCATTGGGATTGCGCAATTCAAGTGGCATTCCTGCCCGTTGCGCCCGCCAGATGTCCGGCACGATGCGGTCTTCGGAGAAGTCGCCGCCGCCAATCACATTGCCGCCACGCGCGGTCGCCAAAGGAACGCTGGTTGGTTCGAAATAGGTGCGCCGATAGGAGGCGGTGACGATTTCTGCTGCAGCCTTCGACGCAGAATAGGGATCATGGCCTCCCAGAGGATCGGTTTCGCGGAAGGCGCGTCCGGTCTCGGGGTTTTCATAGACCTTGTCGGTCGTGATGATGAGGACCGCCTCAAGGCCCTCTGCATCCCGCAGGGCCTCGAGAAGGTTCACCGTGCCCATCACATTGGTGTCGAAGGTGGGCACAGGCGCACGCACGGACCGTCGCACCAATGGCTGCGCTGCCATGTGCAATACGATCTGTGGCGAAGCCTTGGCAACGGCAGTGCGAATGGTCTCGATGTCTCGGATGTCACCGAAAGGGTCCGGGATATCTTTGCCGAGTCCCAGGATCCCAAACAGATTCGGGTCGGTTTCAGGTGCGAGCGATAGCCCATGCACCTTCGCACCCATGGCCTGCAGCCAAAGGGCGCACCATGATCCCTTGAAGCCGGAATGCCCTGTCAGAAGCACACGGCGGCCGTTCCAGAACGCGGGATTTGGCAGTGCTGCCATCAGCTCCAGACCTTCCAGGGAGCCTGTCCCGCCTGCCAGAGATCTTCCAGCGCAGTCTTGTCGCGCAGGGTGTCCATAGGCTGCCAGAAGCCAGTGTGGCGCCAAGCGCGAAGTTCGCTGCTTGATGCGAGCTCACCCAGGGGTTCGACCTCCCACGACGTCTGGTCGTCTGCAATGAGATCGAGAACCGATGGTTCAAGAACGAAGAACCCACCATTGATGAGTGCATTGTCCCCCGGCGGCTTCTCGACGAATTCGTTCACGGTGTCGCCAGTGAGGGAGAGCGCGCCGTAACGGCCGGGTGGCGTTACCGCACAAAGGGTCGCACGTTTGCCATGTGCCTTGTGGAAGGCAATCTCTGCCGAGATGTCCACGTTGGAGACGCCATCCCCATAGGTGAAGCAGAAGCTTTCTCCCGGCTCCAGATAGGGCGCCACGCGCTTCAGACGTCCGCCGGTTTGCGTCTTCTCGCCGGTGTCGATCAGCGAAACCCGCCAAGGTTCTGCATTCGTCTGGTGGTAATGAACCTTGTTCTCGCGGGCGTCGATGGTGACGTCGGAATTGTGCAGGAAGTAGTTGGCGAAATACTCCTTGATCATGTAGCCGCGATAGCCAAGGCAGATCACGAAATCGTTGATGCCATGGGCGGCGTAGATTTTCATGATGTGCCAGAGGATCGGCCGGCCGCCGATCTCTATCATGGGCTTGGGACGCAGGTGTGACTCCTCGGAGATCCGGGTGCCCATACCGCCTGCTAGGATGACCGCCTTCATCGCTCCATGTCCCCAATGCTCGCGGGTTTATTCGCAGTGCTGCGTTGCCCCGTCAATCTGTCGTCCTAGTGCATCGCCCGGTCAAGCACGGCCTTGGAAGGAAATCCGTCGGCCGGGATGATGCCAACGGACTTCTGGAAGCGGTGGATGGCATCGCGAGAGGCAGGCCCAAATCGGCCGTCGATCTTGCCATCGTAAAGCCCACGGTCGCGCAGCGCTTCCTGAATGCGGATCCGGTCGTTGCGCGCCAGCAGCCTGAAGTCGCGCGGCCATGGGGCCTGCAGGCCAGGACGTCCCGCAATCCGCTCTCCGAGTTGGGCGACCGCCACCGCGTAGGAATCCGAATTGTTGTACTGCTTGATGACCCAGTAGTTCTCGGTGAGCAGCA
>CAISZN010000113.1 GCA_903889985.1 uncultured Hyphomicrobiales bacterium
GCCCATCTTCGAGATCCGCGACGTGGTGGGCGAGGAGAACGACCTGCTCATCACCAATTCGAAGCTCGGCGCAGCCCTGGCTGAATGCCTGGGCGAATTCACCTGCGTGCTGATGCGCGGCCATGGATCGACAGTGGTCGGCAGCTCCCTGCGTGAGGCCGTGTTCCGTGCGGTCTATACGGAAGTGAATGCGCGCCTCCAGTCAGAAGCCATGCGCATTGGCCCGGTGACCTATCTGAGCGAAGGCGAGACGCGGGTCGCCACCCGCACCATCGCCACCCAGATCAACCGGGCCTGGGATTTCTGGCGCATGCGCGCCGAAGGCAAGATCTGAACAGACAAACGATCAGGATTATCCGATGAAAATCTGCCGCTACAATGACAACCGCCTCGGCCTGCTGGATGGCGAGCGCATTCTCGACGTGACCGCCGCGCTTGATGCCCTGCCCGCCTACAAGTACCCCTTCCCGCGCACCGACCAGCTCATCTCGAACCTCGAGATGCTGAAGGGCCGCATTGCGGAAGTCGCCAAGGGCGCATCGTCCATCGCGGTTGCGGATGCGCATCTGCTGCCACCAGTCGCCAATCCGGGCAAGGTTGTGGCCGCGCCGGTGAACTACAAGGCCCATCTCGAAGAGTCGCGCAACGACGTCGAGATCAATTACAACCGCAAGGTCATCGAGATCCAGACGATCGGCCTCTTCCTGAAGTCGACGTCGTCCATCGTCGGCGCGACCGAAGGCGTCAGGATCACGTTTCCCGAGCGCCGCAATGACCACGAGATCGAGCTGGTGGCCGTGATCGGCCGCACCGCCAAGAACGTCTCGGTGGAAAGCGCGCTCGACTATGTGGCGGGCTATTGCATCGGCCTCGACATGACCATCCGTGGCCCCGAGGAGCGCAGCCTGCGCAAGTCGCTGGACACCTTCACCGTGCTCGGCCCCTGGCTGGTGACGGCGGATGAGATCGGCGATCCGGCAGGCCTGCAGATGGTGCTGACGGTGAATGGCGAGCCGCGCCAGAATGCCAATACGCGCGACCTCATCATCAACGTGCCGAACCTAATCTCCTGGGCCTCGAGCTTCTACACGCTGAACCCCGGCGACATCCTGATGACCGGCACGCCGGAAGGGGTCGAGCGCGTGGTGGCAGGCGACACGATCGATGCGCGCATCGACAAGATCGGCTCCATGCAGGTGAAGGTCCGCGCCGCCTGAGCGGCATCGGGAGGGTCAATCCATGGCACAGCAGACACTTCCATTCGTCATCATTGGTGGCGGCATCGGCGGGCTCGCCTGCGCGCTCGCCCTGTCCCGCAAGGGGTTCAGGAGCATCCTGCTGGAGCAGGCCTCGGAATTCGGCGAGATCGGCGCAGGTATCCAGCTCGGGCCGAACGTGTTCCGCATGTTCGAAAAGCTCGGCATCACCGACAAGGTGCGTGAACTCGCTGTGTTCCCGGAAATGCTGATGATGCGCGACAGCATCACCGCCGAGGTCGTCACCAAGATCGACCTCGACGAGCGCTTCATGCAGCGCTTCAAATATCCCTATGCGGTGATCCATCGCGCCGACCTGCATCGCGCGCTGCTGGAGTGCTGCCAGGAGCAATCGGCCTTCATCACCATGAAGACCGGGCAGAAGGTCGTCGAGATCGACGACAAAGGCAGCTCGGTCACGGTGAAGACCGACAAGGGCGACATCTACGATGGCACCGCGCTGGTCGGTGCCGACGGCCTGTGGTCCATCGTGCGCCAGAAGATCGTGGGCGACGGGGCGCCCATCAAGTCGGGCCACATCACCTATCGCGCCGTTCTCCCCACCAGCGAAGTGCCGGAAGAGCTGCGCAAGTGGGCGATGATCATCTGGGCCGGCGAGAAGACCCATCTCGTGCAATATCCGATGCGTGGCGGTGAGCTGTTCAACCTCGTCGCCGTGTTCCACTCGGACAAGTTCGCGGAAGGCTGGGACAGCTATGGCGACCCGGCCGAGCTGCATGAGCGTTTTGCCAAGACCTGCGAGCCCGTGCGCACCCTGCTCGGCAAGATCGAGAGCTGGCGCATGTGGGTGCTCTGCGACCGTCCGCCCATCCGCGACTGGAGCAAAGGCAACATTACCCTGCTGGGCGACGCCGCCCATCCCATGCTGCAATATCTCGCGCAGGGCGCAAATATGGCCATCGAGGACGCGGTGTGCCTCGCCCGCAAGATCGAGCTGTCCAACGGGAACCCGCAGGGCGCCTTCCTCGCCTATCAGCAGGAGCGGTATCTGCGCACCGCCCGCGTGCAATTGACGGCCAAGCTCTATGGCGAGGCCTATCACGCCTCCAACGCCACGCGCGATCTGCGTAATGCGGTGCTGGGCGCACGCACCCAGAAAGAGGCGATGGAATCCATGGCCTGGCTCTACGATCCCCCGCCCATCGGCGAGTGATCGACTTTGGCCGCAAGGGAAAATGACATGACGACGAGCAAGGCGCATCAACCCAATTCTGATGCGCTTTTGCGCGCCCAGGCGGCGGCCACGACCCGCCTGCTGGTGATGGAAGGCCTGCTCGATTATTCGGGCCATGCGGCGGTGCGCGCGCCCGGGCGCGAGGCCTTCTTCATCCAGCCCGCCAGCCAGCCCCGTTCCGACGTTTCGCCGGACAGCATGTTGCTGGTGGGCTTTGACGGCCAGGTGATCGAGGGCGACGCGCGCCCGCCCGTGGAGATCGCGATCCACATCGAGATCTTCAAGGCGCGGCCCGATGTGGAGGCCATCGTCCATAGTCACATGGAGCTGGCGATCTGGTTCACCATGATGGAGGGCGTGCAGCTCGTGCCCATGCGCGCCCGCTCGATCCGCTGGCGCAGCGGCATTCCCATGGATATGGATCCCAGCCATATCA
>CAISZN010000114.1 GCA_903889985.1 uncultured Hyphomicrobiales bacterium
CAATGTGCTGGCCGATGAAGTCTCCCTCGGCGTCGCGCCCGATGCGCTCTATGAGCTCTTGTCCTTCATCAGCGGCGGCAAGCAGCGCGAGAAGGCGCGAGCCCTCGCACGGGGCGAGGATCCCGATGGGGATGCAGCCACTCTCGATGTCCTGGGCGCCCTGCTGAAATTCTCCGGCGTCCGCCCCCATCCGGAAGCCTTCGTGGATGCGCTCGAACCGCTGCAACCCCGGCTCTATTCCATTTCATCATCGCCCAAGCATCAGGAAGGGCGTCTGACACTCACGGTCGATGCGGTGCGCTATGTGATCGGCAAGCGCCGCCGCACGGGTGTGGCCTCGACATTTCTGGCCGACCGGATCGACGCAGGGGCCCAACTGAAGGCCTATGTGCAGAAGGCGCATAACTTCGCCCTGCCCGCGGACACGAGCAAGCCCGTCATCATGGTTGGTCCAGGCACGGGCGTCGCACCCTTCCGCGCCTTCCTGCAGGAGCGGCAGGCGACCGGCTCGTCGGGCAAGAACTGGCTCTTCTTTGGCCACCAGCGGCAGATGACGGACTTCTTCTATCGGGAAGAGCTTGATGCCATGCAGGCAAGCGGCCTGCTCACGCGACTCTCGCTGGCATGGTCTCGCGATGGTGCGCAGAAATTCTATGTGCAGGATCGCATGCGCGAGGTCGGCCCGGCCCTGTGGCAGTGGCTGGACGAAGGTGCGCATTTCTACATCTGCGGCGATGCCAAGCGCATGGCCAAGGACGTCGAGGCGGCCCTCGTCGACATCGTCGCGCAGCACGGCGCGCGCTCGACGGACGATGCCGTCGCCTTTGTCGCCAGCCTGAAAAAATCCGGCCGCTTCCAGGCCGATGTCTATTGAGAACGGGCCCATCATGAACGCCGTCTCGACAGCAACACCCACGGTGCGCACGACCTGCCCCTATTGCGGCGTGGGTTGCGGCGTCTTGGCATCACCGGACGGAGCTGGCTCGGCACAGATCGCCGGTGATAGGGATCATCCTGCCAATTTCGGACGCCTCTGCTCGAAGGGCTCGGCGCTGGGTGAAACCGTGTCGCTTGACGGACGCCTTCTGCATCCCATGCTGCGCACCCGCTCCGGCAGCTATGAGCGCGTCACCTGGGACACGGCGCTCGATCGGGTGACCGATGGCTTCCAGACCATCCTCAACAGCCGCGGTCCTGATGCGCTGGCCTTCTATCTCTCGGGCCAGTTGCTGACGGAAGACTATTACGTTGCCAACAAGCTCATGAAGGGCTTCCTCGGCAGCCCTCACGTGGACACCAATTCGCGCCTATGCATGGCGTCGTCTGTGGCCGGCCATAAGCGCGCCTTTGGCGGCGACGTCGTGCCCGGATCCTACCGGGATCTCGACACGGCAGATCTGATCGTTCTGGTTGGTTCGAATACGAGCTGGTGCCATCCCGTCCTGTTCCAGCGCATGCTCGCAAACAGGGCCGAACGCGGTGCCAAGCTCATCGTGATCGATCCGCGCCGCACGTCGACTGCGGAGGAAGCGGATCTCTTTCTCCCGATTGCGCCGGGCATGGACACGGTGCTCTTCGCCCACCTCCTGCGCGAGATCGTCGCGCGGCGCGCCGTGGCGCAGGACTATGTCGACGCCCATACGCTCGGCCTGAGCGAAGCTCTGAGTGCTGCAAAGTCGATCGCGCCCGATCTCAAGACCGTCGCGCAGCGCACGGGGATTCCTGCGAAAGACATCGAGACATTCTGCGACCTATGGATCAGCACTGAAAAGACCGTGACGGCCTGGAGCCAGGGCGTGAACCAGTCGGCGCAGGGAACCGACAAGGTCGATGCCATCATCAACTGCCATCTCGCAACCGGCCGTATTGGCACGCAGGGCCTCGGACCCCTCTCCCTCACAGGCCAACCCAATGCCATGGGCGGCCGCGAGGTTGGCGGCCTCGCCAACATGCTGGCAGCCCACATGGGCTATGCGCCAAACGACATCGACCGCGTACGCCGCTTCTGGAACGCCCCGCGCATGGCTGGGCGCGAGGGCCTCAAGGCCGTGCAGATGTTCGACGCCATCGAACAGGGGCAGATTGCTGCGCTCTGGGTGATGGCGACCAATCCAGCCGTTTCCCTGCCGCGCGCAGATCAGGCGCGGGCAGCACTTGGCA
Organism: uncultured Hyphomicrobiales bacterium; assembly: GCA_903889985.1. Classification (GTDB taxonomy): domain Bacteria; phylum Pseudomonadota; class Alphaproteobacteria; order Rhizobiales; family Beijerinckiaceae; genus Terripilifer. The sequence continues at coordinate 2,161 of CAISZN010000114.1, forward strand.
AGCTCGATCTGTTTGTCGTCTCCGAAGTGCTCGCTTCCAACGACACACTCAACGCGGGTGCTCATGTCCTGCTGCCTGCTGCCGCGTGGGGCGAGAAGGATGGCACCGTCACCAACTCAGAGCGCCGCATCTCACGCCAGCGCGCTTTCCTGCCATGGCCGGGTGAGGCCCGGCCTGACTGGTGGATCGTGGCGGAAGTCGGCAAGCGCCTGGGTTTCTCAGAGGCCTTCGACTATCCGAACGCCGCCGCGATTTTCCGCGAGCATGCGGCCCTGTCCGGATTTGAGAATGACGGTGCGCGAGGCTTCGACATTGGCGGGCTGAAGGACCTGACGGATCGTGCCTATGAGAAACTACAACCGGTGCAATGGCCGGTGCGTGACCCGAAGGACACGGCAGACAAGTCACTCTTCGCTGATGGTGCCTTCATCCATGGGGATGGCAAGGCACGCTTCATTGCCACCCAGGAGCCAAGCCTCGCCGTTGCAACCGATGCGGCCTATCCCCTTATGCTCAACACAGGCCGCG
>CAISZN010000115.1 GCA_903889985.1 uncultured Hyphomicrobiales bacterium
CATGGTGAGGCCATTGGAGCAGTTCATAGCGAAGAGGCCGAGCTTGAACCTGTTTGGCCCATACATGCGCGTCGATTGCCTGGACATGGCCTGTCTCGTGCCGTTGCTGCCGCGCGGTGCGGCTCTCCCCTGGTCGCGCATTCAAGCGCGCACGCCCGTCCTTGTCCATGTGTCGAAGGCGGGAGCCGCAGTCAGGGTGTTTTCGCGATCAGCTCGAGGGCTTCCTTGCGCAGATCGGCGTCATAGGTCTTGGTCGGATCGACGGGCTTCGTCACGTCACCGGTTTCGACAAGCAGGTTCTGCAGCCATGCCATCTTTTCCGGCGAGACATTCATGTCCGGATCGTAATCACCATGCTTGAACGATTCGTCATAGATGAACGCCGGGCGAGGATCCTCAGGCTTGATGCCGGCGAAGTCGCGGGTCAGCTTGATGACATCGTCGCGGTTCTTTGCCGCCCAGCGCGCGCCTGAAATTTCTGCTGCGAGGAAGCGCACCACGTCATCCCTGCGCTCCTTGATGTTCTTGCCGGACGTCATGGCGCAGGTGCGCAGGAAATCGGGCATCAGCTCGCGCCCGGCAAAGAGCTGCTTCACTTCGGGGGGCGCGACAGCCAGGAATTCCCCGGACGAGACCGAGGCCTGCACCACATTGGCCATCAACGCCTTGAAGCGATCCGCATCCCCGCCGAGATTGGCGAACTGGACATCCGCGGGATCAACGCCAGCCTTCTTGAGGGCCGCGCGGGCCAGAAGATCAGGAAAGGCGTTGGGGGCCGAAATGGCGATGGCCTTGCCCTTGAGCTGCTTCAGCTCGGTAATCTCGGAGCGCACAAAGATGCCGTGGGGAATGCGCGGCCAAAGGCAGCCAATGACGCGCACATCCACGCCGCGCGTATCGGCGGTGATGGCACCAGCCGGGCCGCCTTCATAGCTGTCAAGCTCACCCGCGAGCAGGGCCTTGAGGCCCAGCACATCGGACTTGAGATTCATCAGCTCGATCTTGAGGCCGAACTTTTCCGGAAAGCCGCCCTGCAGTCCCGCGACGATCAGGCCGGCATCGGCCTTGGGCTCGATGACGCCATGCTTCCAGATGCGGGGCGATTGAGCGAACGAGACTCCTGCGGACAGGAGGAAGGCTGCGGTGGCGACATGGAAGGTCTTCAGGCGCATGGTTTCCTCCTGCTTTGGCTATCAGACGTCGAGCGTCGACTTGGCGAAGACGTCGTCGATGTTGACGCGACCTTCGGTGAGGCCCTGTTCGTGCAGAAACTGCGCGATGGTCTCCAGCACCGGGCGCGCTGCCTTCACGCCATAGGCGAGCGGGTCCTTGCGCAGGCCGCTGGCGGCCTCGGCACCAAGCGCGCCGGTCTCGAGCCATGGCCCCAGCGCCTCGGTGGCGCGGCGGGTCGTCTCGTTCTTCGCCTTGAGGAAGCCGGAATAGAGATTGAGCGCGAGCCAGGGGTGCTTCTCGAGCAGTTCGCGCTTCACCACGACCGTGTGGTTGATCGGGAAGATGCCGGTCTTCTGGTAGAAGCGATGACCCTCGGCAACAGGATCGGCGAAGAGATAGCCGACCTCCGGTACCTTCGCGAGATCGACCGTGCTGCGGTCCACGAGGTTGGTGTTGGTGAGATAGAGCAGGGTGGCGTCGAGCTCGCCCTTGGCCATCATCTCGCCAATGTTGGTGGTGGGCGGAATGCGGTTGAGGCGCACGCCCTCCGGCGGCTTGAAGCCCGTCGAGCCGCCGTGGCTCATGTCTGGCGTGCGCTCCATGAACCATTCGATGTCGCGCATGTTGACGCCGAATTCGTTCTGCAAGATGCCGCGCGACCAGATGGCCGAGGTCTGCTGGTATTCGGGTACGGCGACACGCTTGCCGCGCAGGTCCTGCGGCGTCCTGATGCCACGGTCGGTGCGCACGCGGATGCGCGTGTGGAAGAATTCCCGATGGGTGAAGACGGGGATCGCCACCCAGCGGAAGTCACCCTTGGAGGCTGCAATCAGCAGCGAGGACATGGACATTTCCGACACGTCGAAGTCGGCATATTTCAGCTGCCGCCAGAACATTTCGGAGGGATGCACCACGGTGATCAGCGGATCGATGGCCTCCGGCTTCACGATGCCATCGATGAGCGGGCGCGTCCGCGCATTGTCCGAGAGCGCGATACTGAGTTGAAGCCTGCCGCTCGACATGTCCGTTTCCTCGTCTGTTGCCAGTTTGGCGTTCCATAGGCCCTTGCGGGCGGGCTGTCACTAGGCGCCTTTCAGCGCCTCGGAGAGGAAGCCCGCATCGATATATTTCGACGGATCGCTCACAGCCTTGCCGGAATGGCGGCTGCGCAGGTCGAGCACGGTCTTCACGCCGAGCGGGTCGATGCGCAGATCACGGAACATGCCTTCGACCGGATGCAGCAACCTGTCATAAGCCTTCTCCGCACCCGTCCGATCCATGCCGCGCATCTTCTCGGTGAGAATGCGTATGCCGTCTTCGCGATTGGCAGCGACCCAGGCGACAGACTGCTGGAAGCCGCGGGTGAAGGCTGCAATCTGCGCCCGCTTGGCAGCAAGCGTGCGGCGCGAGGTCGTGGCAGAAATGCCCTGATAGGCGGGCAGGATATCGCGGGCGCGCAGCAGGCGCCTGTAGCCCTTGGATTCAGCTACCAGATCGAGGGGCGAATTCAGCAGGGTGCCGTTCTGCTCCTTCTTCAGCAGGGCCTCGAGGCGTTGCGCGCCGCCGCCGACCTTGACGAAGTTCACGTCCTTCTGGGCGATCGAATTGCGCGCCAGCATCTCGAGTGTGACAAAGGCAAAGCCGGTCGTCATGGCATCGACGGAGAGGGTCTTGCCCTTCAGTTCGACGAAGCTGCTGATGGTGGGCTCGACCATCAGGCTCAACATGCCGTCATCAATGCCGAAGAGGGTGACGAAATCAGCCGGGCCTTCGAGATCGGCTTCGCCCACGCCTTCCACATAGGCGACCGTATTGTCGAAGGCGGTGAGCGCAAGATCGACCTTGCCGCCGAAGAGATCCTTGGCGAGCTGGATCGAACCGGGGGTGATTTCGAGGGTGGGGGCTATGCCCTGTTCCGCGAAAAGTCCCTTCTCCAGACCGGCCCAGATCGGCAGGTTCGAGGCGCCGGCAAAGGCGGTCACCTTCAGAGGTTCTGCGGCGCGGGCACTCATGCCGAGCAGGCCGGATGTTGCGAGCATGGCTGTGCCCGCCTTGAGGACAGTACGTCTGTGCATCTTTCCCTCCACGTGATGTTTTTCATTTTCTTGGTTTTGAATTTTGCGCGGGTCAGCCGCGTTGCATGCCCCAGCGCCGCACGGTGCGGTTCTCGATGAGGCGGAAGATGACGCCTTCCACAAAGAGGCCGACAGCCATGACCGTCAGGAGACCCGCGAAGACATTGGCCGTGTCGAGCGTGTTGCGGTTCTCGAAGATGTACCAGCCAAGCCCGCCCTGTCCGGAGGACACGCCAAAGACCAATTCAGCCGCAATCAGCGTGCGCCATGCAAAGGCCCAGCCGATCTTCAGGCCCGCCAGAATGGCCGGGAAGGCGGCGGGAATAAGGATTTGCATCGCAAAGCGCAGGCCCTTGAGGCCAAAGGTCTGGCCAGCCATGCGCAGGGTTTCGGACACGGACAGAAAGCCCGAGTGCATGTTGAGCGCCACCGCCCAGAGTACCGAGTGCACGATGACGAAGACGATGGAGGGCGTGCCGAGCCCGAACCACAGCAAAGCCAGCGGCAACAGCGCGATGGCAGGCATGGGATTGAAGCTGGCGGTCAATGTCGAGAGGACGTCGGTCGCGATGCGGCTGGAGACGGCCAGCGTTGTCATCACAACCGCGAGCACGAGGCCAATGCCATAGCCCATCACAAGGGTCTGAAGGCTCACCGCAAGTCGCTTCAGGATGACGCCGGACTTGATCGCCTCGATCAGCGCTTCAACCGTGTCGAGGAAGGTCGGGAAGGACAGCGGGTTCTGCAGCCAGCGCGAATAGGTTTCCCAGATGATGGCAATCACGACGAGGATCATGCCGCGACGGAAAGCCGAATTGTTGGCAAGGCGCTCCCACAGGGAGAGCGGGCGCGCCACATCGCCCATACCTTCAGGAGTCGAGACCGTAAATTCGGTCTCGGGGCGCAGCGGCGGCAGGGTCTTGGTGCCAGTCGTCATGTCAGTGCGCCGCAATGTCTGCGTTGTCGAAGAGCATGGAGGAGATGCGGCGCGTCAGCGCCTGGAACTCCGGTCCATCCTCATGTTCCTTGCCCAGATGCCCGGTGTTGAGCTCAGCCCTCACCTGCCCCGGATGGGGTGACAGGACAAGGATGCGCGAGCCCACGACAACGGCCTCCTGAATGGAGTGCGTGACGAAGACGAGGGTGACGCGCGTGTCGTCCCACAGTTCCAGCAACTCGTCCTGCATGCGCCGGCGGGTGAGCGCATCGAGCGCTGCATAGGGCTCGTCCATCAGCAGGACGCGTGGGCGCATGGCGAGCGCGCGGGCAATGGCGACGCGCTGCTTCATGCCGCCTGACAGCATGTGCGGAAAGACATCGGTGAACTTGGTGAGGTTGACTTTGTCGATGGCGGCGCGTGCGCGGTCGAGCGCTTCCTTCTGCGGGATGCGATTGACCAGCATGGGGAAAGCGACGTTATGGAGCACCGTCTTCCACGGCATCAGCTGGTCGAATTCCTGGAACACCATCATCCGGTCGGGGCCGGGGCCGATGACCGGGCGTCCATCAAGGCGGATCTCGCCTTCGACAGGCTTCATGAACCCCGCGATGGATTTCAGGATCGTCGACTTGCCGCAGCCCGAGGGGCCGAGCAGGATGAACCGCTCAGCCGGAAAAATGTCGAAACTGACACGCCACGTCGCCGTGACGAGGTGGTCCGGCGTCTTGTACTGCAGGGTCACCCCGTCGACGGCGAGCAGCGGTTCCATCAGTTGCTCTGCGTGTTGGCGATGGTCGGGAAGACATCCTTGAAGCTTGCCGGTATCGTCTTCAGTCCGCCGATGCGGCCCATGAAGTCGGCAAAGGTCTTCACGCCATAGACCTCGGGGCCGAACTCGTCGGGCGTCTCGCGCAGCAGCTTCTCGACCGCTGCCACGTCGAGCACCTTGGACGGCTCAACCTTCAGGTAGATTTCAGCTGCGCGCTTGGGGTCCTTGCGGATGAGGTCCGAGGCTTCCTTGATGGCTTCCACCATGACGGCCTGCAGCTTGCCGTTGCCTTCGATCCAGCGCTTGGTCGCGCCAAGCACGAGGAAGGACGACTTGCCGCCGAAGATCTCGTTCGATGTCGTGATCTTGCTGACGCCTTCCTTCTGCAGGGCGATCTGCGTGAAGGGCGGCGAGGCGAAATAGGCCTTCACCTCCGTGCCGCCAGACAGGATCGCATTCAGTGCCTCGGGATGGGGCAGGGCCACGACCTGCGGGCGCAGCTTGTCGTAGTTGCCGGCGCCCAGCTCCTTTTCGGCGGCGATCTGCAGCACATACATTTGCGGCGAGACGATCGCCGGCATGGCGATCTTGTCGGAGGGGCTGAGGTCGGCCAGCTTCTTCACGCCGGGCTTGTTGGTGACGAGCGTCAGCGGGCTCGCGTTCACACCCGCGATACCGATGATCTGCTGGGGTGTGTTCTTGGCCTTGTCCCAGGCGATGAGGAGCGCGGGAACGCCATAGACGCCCATGTCCACCGCACCCGACAGGATCGCGTCCTGCATGGCGGCTGAGCCCGAGAAGCGCTGGTAGTTCGTGGCCACGTCGACGCCAGCTGCTTTCGCGTGCTTTTCGACGAGCTTGAGTTCATCGGCGATGAACATGGGCAGGAAGCCCACGCCAAAACCGATGCCGATCTTGACCGGCGTCTGGGCCAGTGCTGGTGCGGCGACCAGCAGCGTGGTGGCAACAGCCACCGCCATCTTCAACAGCTTGCGCATCCTCGTCCCTCCTTGAAGGTAGGTCAGCCCTTGGTCACGCCGGGAAACGGCATGCTGAGCAGCACCACCACGGTCTTGTTGGTCTCGTTTTTGAGAGCGCGCTTCTCACCCGGCGCGATGCGGCAGGAATCCCACTGGCGCAGAACCTCCGTGCCCGTGTCGCTCTCGATGGTCACTTCGCCTTCGAGCACGACGTAATATTTCTCCATCGGCGAGGCATCGAGCGATGTGAAGCCTCCCGGCAGGATCTGTGACATGCCGAGCCACAGCAGGTCCGCGGGGCCCGCCTCATGCCCCTGCAGGCGCAGGCAGCGCATGTCGTTGTGGTTGGGCGGGAAGTAGGGCTTGGCGTCGGCCAGTCGCGTCACATGCATGGGGGCCTCACGGCTTGAAGACGAGACGGTCGCGCGCCGAGCTCAGCACCGCCGCGTAGGCCTCCTTCGCGCGCTCCAGCGGGAAGACCGCATGGGGCTCGATGGGGAAGGGCTTCAGGTGGCCGCTCTCGAATCCCGGCACCAGCGTGCGCAACACTGCGCCCGTGGCCGCGCAGGTGAGCGCGAGGGAGTCGACGCCCACATAGGTGTGGCGGCCGCGATAGAAGGCGAAGATGTCGAACTGGACGATCTTGTTCACCGCCGAGATGAAGATCTGGCGGCCCGCGATGGCGAGCGACTTGGTGCCCTGCTCGTAATAGGGGTCGCCGACCGTGTTGTAGACGATGTCCGCGCCGCGCCCGCCGGTGAGTTCCTTCACGCGCGCCGGCACATCCGTCGTCGAAGAGTTGATGACCTCGACCGCTGAGCTTGCATGGCCGACATAGGGTTCGTCGCGGCGCACGACGCCGATGACGCGCGCACCTTGCCATGTGGCGATCTGCGCGGCGGCCTGACCGACCTTGCCGTTGACGCCCATGATCAGCACGGTCTCGCCCGCCTTAGGCATGCCGGCGCGATGCAGGCCCTCGATGGCCGTCACGAAAGGAACGCCGATGCCGGCGGCCTCTTCGACGCTGAGCGTCTCGGGCTTGGCACGAGGCCCTTTGGATCAACAC
>CAISZN010000116.1 GCA_903889985.1 uncultured Hyphomicrobiales bacterium
AAGGATATTGAGTGATGTTTTGTCACTTCTCGTCTAAGAATTGGGTCGAAATAGATTTGCGGACAGTGGCATCCGACTTCTGGCGTGTAGTCCAATCTTTGACGATCTCGATATGAAGGTATGGGTGCCCTTGCCAGTTCCTTTCCAACCATGGCTTCGAGATAGACAAAGTCGAGTTGTCGATCTGGGTCCCAAACAGCCGCCCTTACTTCATCTGCAATCCCCCACCTGCGGCATATTTCCATATTTCTGGTGCTGACCACGCTCATCTTTGGAATGCTGACAATTCCGTCGCGCTTTTCAACAAGGAGGCAGTTGATATTTCGCAGTCCGAGTTCGTGGGCCAGGGCAAGTCCAACAGGTCCGCCTCCTACAATGAGGACTTCGGTCGAATCGGGCAGTTCCATTTGTTTGATGCTCCGGGCCGGTCTCAGTTTTGCGATATGGTACAAAAAAATGGCTCGACGAGCATCTACCTTGTAGCTGAAAGGCACATCGGTTGGATTCAAGGGTAGCTCAGGCCATTGTGTTCACGTAGCGAAGTCACATGCATTGGCGCGGCAGTTGAGTATGGTGATTAGCAATTCTAGTATTGTACAAAAGGATATTCAAAAAAAATCTATGTTCTGTGAAAAGGCTTATGTTCATCTCGGGTTAATTGATAATGTCCTGGTGTAATTTGCTCCTTATATTTCGAAAATGTTAGAGTCTTCAAAAAATTTCAGAATTGCGTTTTCGCGATCACCAAAAGCAAGGCTGGTGGCAGGGACATGGGCTTCCGAGCCTTCTGTTTTGGCCGGGCTGGTGCCACCCTTTAAATTGGGTATGCTACGCCATTTGCGCACTATTTTTGATTGAATTGCGGGCAAGAAACGGGGAGATCCGGCCCTCCAAAAAGGATAAGGTTTCTTCAGTCATGGAACTTGAGACTGCAGGAAAATGCATGGGTTTGCCAGACGACGATCGATGGGAAGATATTTGCAGTCGTAACAAGGCCGCAGACGGACGATTCTGGTATGGCGTAGCTACCACAGGTGTCTTCTGCATCCCCTCATGCTCGTCGCGTAGGCCATTGCGTCAGAACGTGCGGTTCTTCAGTTCGTCGGAGGAGGCTGAGAAGGCAGGGTTTCGACCCTGCCTTCGTTGCCGACCGAAGATGCCGCCTGCCACTGGGTTGGAGTTTATCGTGAAACTCTGTCGATTGATCGAGGAAGCAGAGGTCCCGCCCAGTCTTGCTGAACTCGCCCGGCAAACTGGGGTATCTCCATTTTCTCTACATAAGAAATTCAAGGCAGCCGTGGGCATCACTCCTAAGGGATACGCTCAGGCCTTGCGCTCAACGCGTCTCCGGTCCGGCCTTGAGGGTGGTAGCGTTGGCGCAGTGGCCTTCAACGCCGGGTTCAATTCGCTGAGTCCATTTTACGCTTCGGCTCCCGCTGAGCTTGGAATGTCACCGAGTGTATTTGCGGCAAATGGGGCTGGTGAGGAAATCCATTTTGCATTTGGTCACTGTTCACTGGGTCGGGTGATGGTTGCTATAACCACGCGAGGTATATGTGCGTTAGCCTTTGGCGATAGTGATGAGAGCCTAGAATTCGAACTACGAAAAAAATTTCGTCATGCAAGATTATTACGGGGGGGCGCAGAGTTTGGTGATCTTATGTCGCGTGTGGTTGCTCTTGCCGAGAATCCGAAGATGGATCATCGGTTGCCCCTCGATATCCGAGGGACTGCGTTTCAGCGTAAAGTCTGGGAGGCAATCCAGAGAATTCCTGCTGGCATGCCGTCGAATTATCAAGAGATTGCAAGGAGTGTTGGTGCACCGGACGCAGCGCGCGCCGTTGCGCAGGCTTGCGGTGCAAATACAATCGCCGTGGCCATACCTTGCCACCGGGTCTTGCGAAAGGATGGCACATTGTCAGGCTACCGTTGGGGCGTAGAGCGGAAAAAGAAGCTTCTCGATCGCGAGAGTTCATAATCTCGCTGTTTTCGGATTCGGCACTTATCCAGCGAGCCAGGCATTTGCTGCCGTCATCCATGATAGAGACTGACGTGGGCTCCGACGATTCTCCATCCCTCAGGCATTCGGCCCCAGACCTGTGACTGCCGCGTTCTCGGGCCGGTCTCGCCGCGGAACACCGCCATCGTAGAGGCAACATCCGTCCCCAGGGCTGTCACGACTAGATGTTCGATCTGCCTCGGGGGACCCGGTTTCCAGGTACCGCTCCGAAAAGCAGAGATTTGGTCATAGCCATAGAGGTGTTCGGCAGGGCCGAATCGCGTTGTCTTTGGTGATTGCCAGAAGAAGCCATTCAGGGCTTCCGTATCTCCTCGCTCAATGGCAGCATTATAGGCCAAAAAGGCCAAGCGAACTTCCTCGACGACCTCGGGGTTATTGATGTTTTCGATCACGATTCTCTCCTCATCAATGGCCTGAATTCCTAGGCAAGATTTGGACCGGGATGAAGGCGTCTCGGGAGTCTTTCCTCTTTCGCCAGGTTCATTCTAGAATGGATGCAATCGGGCCTGGAGCCCGGCATATGGGGAGGATGCTCATGAGGCATCATTTTGCAACCGGCGCCATTGCAGCTTGCGCTTTGGTATTCGTGGTCACAGTTGGTCATACGGAGGATCTCGCTTCAATCGAGATTTTAGGGCGTAATCTCGTCAACCAGAATTGTGCGGTTTGCCATCTCAAGCCTCAGCTCGGTGCCAAAACATATGGACCAGCGTTGAACCGGGAGACTCTCGGAGGCAATGTGGAGGCTATTCGTGATTTTGTTAGTATTGGCAACCAGCGCATGCCGGGATTCCGATATCGATTTTCGGTAGCCCAGATCGACGCTATTGCGGTCTATCTTAAATCAGTTCCTGCAACGCTCGCTGCCACACCGGCTAGCGCAGTTACTCGCTGAGGAGCCAGTCATGATGATTCGGGAACTACTTTCATCCGCCAGCTTCCTGAGCGTGTCTCTGCTAGTCCTGGTTTCTGGGGCATCTGCTTCTGACCATGTCCTCAAGGGCACGGTTACTTCCTTATCCGGCGAGAAGCTTGCGGGCGTCGCTGTATCAGCCAAGCTTCAAGGCAGCACAATTACGACTACAGTCTATACCGATGAAACTGGCGCGTTCTATTTCCCGGCGCAACCCACCGGGAAATACAATATGTGGACCAATGCCCTTGGGTTTGGCCAAAGCAGGAGCTCAATTGAGCTAAACGCAACAAAGTCGGAATCCTTCACCGTGAAGGTGCTGAGTGATTTTGAGGATCGTTGGCGGCAACTGCCCGGTGATGAAATGCTGGCTGCCTTGCCCGATGCATCGCCGGAAGACCGCGACATGAAGCGGATCTTTCGTAACAATTGCACGGGCTGCCATACGCCAAGTTTCGTGCTTCAACATAAATTCGATCAAACCGGCTGGAAGGCGGTTGTTGATCTCATGAAGAAAATTCCCGGGACGGGCGTTGCGCCAGGTCCAGAGGCGAAGGCCAACGACCTTATTGAATTCAACGAAGAAAAGTTGACGGCATATCTGGCGAAGGTGCGGGGACCCGGTGAGACGCCGCTCAAGATAGGTGTGCGCCCGCGGCCAACCGGTGAGGCTGCACGTGTGGTTTTCAAGGAGTACGATCTGCCGTTCAATCCGGATGCCGGTATTGGATTGAAGCAGCAGACGGAGGATGGCAGCGACTGGACTGCTGGTACTCCCTCCAAGCTGGGAACTCTCATGCATGATGCCTGGCTTGGTGTTGAGGGTGATCTCTGGTTCACTTCCAACAATCTCAACCGTGATGTTTCGATTGGCCGGGTCGATACAAAAACCGGGCAGGTGACCTTTTTGAAGGCACTGGCACAGAATGGTCTAGCAGCGACGGCTCATGGCTTGTCGCGGGACAAGGATGGGAATTTCTGGTTCGATATTAATGCAGGGCGTCGCAGTCTCGGGCGCCTGGACACCAGGACACAGGAGATCAAGATCTTCTCGACGCCTAACACGATGATGCCGCTCGGGGGCGCTGTTACCGTTGACGTGGATGGTAAGGGCAAGATCTGGGCTTCAGCACCTGAGGGCGTGCTCCGCTTCGATCCTGAGACTGAGAAGTTCACCGAGTTCAAGGCGCTGACCTACAAGACACCTAACGGGAATGGTATCACCTACGGTGCTGCGGGAGATCGGGATGGAAACGGGTGGTGGGCTCAGATGCCGATCGATATTATCGGCAAGGCCAATATGACAACCGGGCAATCAGAGGAAATCCGCCTCCCGCCTGTTCAAGGCATCAAGGAGCGGCAGGGTCGGGAGGCCATGAAGGTCTATGAATCCTACACAGAATTGAGCTTCAATCATCCGCTTCCCTGGCAGCAGGGTCCTCGTCGCATGGGCACCGACAAAAATGCGGACGTGCTTTATGTGGGGAACTCCTGGGGCGGGAGTCTGGCGAAAATCAATACGAAGACGGGCGAAACAAAAATCATTCCGATGCCCAATCCGGATGCTCAGCAGCCCTATCACATCGCCGTCGACAGCCAGCATAATGCCTGGGGCAATCTATGGAACGCAGACAGTCTTTTCCGCTATGATCCGCAGTCAGGCAAGTTCACGATCTTTGATCTGCCGCGTCGTGGATCTGAGGTGCGATATATCTCGCTTGACGAAACAGGCGGGGCGTTGAAGGTCGTGACACCGGAGTACAGGACCAGTCAGATTTCGATTATGAGTTTCAGATCAGAAAGCGAAATAGCTGCTCTCAAGACCGTGCACTGACAAAAAAGGGGCGCTGCGGCGCCCCTTTCCAATTCTGCATTTCCGGCCGGTTTAAGTTAATGGAACCGTCAGCGGATTATAGGAGTAAAGCCAGGCATTCCGGTCGGCCCCCTCGTTGCGTTTGGCAAATCGCGCGCGCATTTCCTCGACGGAGCGCAAATGGAACAGGTGCTTGTTTTCCGTTGATTGGAGGACGATGCGCGCTGTCCGCTCGATGCGGTTTCGTTGATAAAGCTGGAGGGCCTGCGGGATCGAATCCGACATCGCCAAAGCTCGGGTGAGCACGACGCCGTCTTCAATTGCCATCACAGCGCCCTGTGCAAGATAAGGCAGGGTTGGATGTGCGGAGTCTCCCATCAGCGTGACGCGTCCGGTGCTCCAGTTATGGATCGGGGGACGATTGTGGAGAGACCAGCGATAGCATCCATCACGATCGGCCAGTTCAATGATCTTCTGGATGGACGGATGCCAGCCGACGAAATCGGCTTTGAGTTGGTCCCATGGGAACCGCATCGTCCAGGATTCTTCAGAAACCGCCTCGGTTTCAATGATCCCGACGAAGTTCACCAGCGCTCCTGCCCGCAGATAATAGACCACTGCGTGTCCGCCCGGGCCCATGAACACGGACATGACCTGTTCGAGTGACTGGCCTTCGAAGCGCTCGGTCGGGATCACGATACGCCATGCGGCGTCGCCTGTGTAGGTTGCGGGCGTATCGCCGACGATTTGCTTACGCACCACAGACTTCAAGCCGTCCGATCCAATCAGGAGATCGCCTCGCGCGCTCGTGCCATCATCGAAGAAGAGGGTGACGCCCTGTTCATCTTCCGTGAAGCCCGTCGCGCGTTTATTTAGATTCACGATGCCCGGTTTGAACGACCGTGCACAGTCAGCCAGAATCTCGTGGAAATCCGCTCGATGAAGCTGCGTGTAGGGCGCTCCATGCAGGCGTTCATGTTCTTCCGATAGAGAGAATCTCTGGATCTCTTCGCCAGTGTCGTGCAGTCGGAAGACATAGGCGCCGGGCCTGACACCCACCCGAGAGATCTTGTCCTCCAGTCCCAGGTCGCGCAGTGCATGCATAGCGTTGGCACTGATCTGGATTCCGGCGCCGACTTCGGCAAGTTGCGGCGCCTGTTCGTAGATTTCAACATCGTGGCCAGCCTTCATCAGCGCTGCGGCAGCTGCGAGGCCACCGAGCCCTGCGCCAGCCATGATGATCTTAAGGGCCTTCATCAGACAGGATCCTCCAGAAGCAGGCACAGGTTGCCCGCTGCCGGCCTATTCCGGCGGTACATTCTTTAGCAAATCCGCTGGCGTGGGATATAGAGGCATTCTTGCCCATCTGATGATGGGAAGAGGGTGGGCTAGAGCCTTTGGGCCGGCTCGCTGCCGAACAGGGCCTGTCCTGCTGCCTCGTAGTTCGACATCTGCGATTGTCCATGCGCGGTCACGGCATGCATGTCGCGGAATCGGCGTTCGAAGGCGCTTCCTTCATAGATCGCGGTCGAGCCTGCTGCATGGTAGGCATAATCCACGACCTTGGCGGCCTCCTGGATGGTGCCTGTGATGGCGAGACGCAGCTGCGCTCTTTCCTCAAGGGAGAACTGGCCCCGGGTCTTCGAAATGCTCCAGATTTCGTCGAGAATTTCATGCACGAAAGCCCGGGTGCGCTTCAAGCGCGCGGTGGCCTTGGCAAAATCAGCTCGAACGAGGCCGTTTTCCCTAAGGACCGTCGTCTGGCCGAGACCGCCTCCGGAGGCCTTTTTTCCGGCCAGCTCCTCGAATGCCTTGAGACTGGCCCGCGCCAGCCCTAGTGCCACGCCAGCAAACCCAATCCCATACAAGGTCAGCATGGGGATATTGTAAAGCGGGCCGCTCTCGATGCGGTCCGGAGAGGAATCGCGCCAGGTCGAATAGGCCTCGGGGACGAAAACGTCCTTGACCGTGTAATCCTCGCTGCGTGTGCCCTTGAGGCCGATGACATGCCAGGTGTCCAGCATGGTTACCTTGTCGCGCGTGAACAGCATGGTGCGGTTAATGGGTCTGCCAGCAGCATCCAGTCGCGGCTTGCCGTCCTGATCGCAGAGAATCGAGTGTCCGCCGAACCAGAGCGCATGTGGTGCGCCCGACGCAAAGCGCCACATCCCGCTTGACCGGTAACCGCCCTCCACGGCGATGGCCTTCGCCATGCCGCCTGGGGGACCCCAGGCGACCACGCCATAGCCGGAGTTGAAGACTTCGTTGGCGATATCCTTCGACAGGAAGCCGGCAGCATGGGAACTTGTGAGGGCCTGCGAGACGCACCAGGCTGTGCTGGCATCCGCTTCCGCGAGGGCCTCAATGACCCCATTGTAGGTGATGAGGTCCGCAGCTGCCCCACCCAGTGATGCCGGGAGCAGCAACTTGAACAGGTCCGCCTCGAAGACCGCATCCATGACGTGATCAGGGACGCGACGTTCGCGCTCGGTCTGGTCGGCACCAGTTGCGAGAATGGGTTGCAGGTCACGCGCGCGGCCAATCCAATCGGTGGCGCTGGAGGGTTTCACCATCTGGTTCATGACCTGCCTCCCAAACCTGCAGTTCAGCCGACGAGTTCGTTCTTTTCGTTCACCGGTCCGCGGACGAGATCGATGATCTCGACCACGTTGCGATCCGGGTCATGGAAATAGGCGGAACGGCCCTGGAAGGTCCCGGTGTTGCGGTCCTCTTCCTTGAAAACGCGAATGCCGTTTTCCGGCAACCACTTCATCGCCCGGTCGTATTCGCTCGTGGAGACGAGGAAGGCGGTGTGGATTTCGTGCTTGTCGCCCACATTCGGATTGATCTCGGTTTCCGACAAGGTGAGGACGAAGCTTGTGCCATTGCAGTTCAGGAACACCATATGGCCTGTCTTGCGTACCCTCTCCAGACCCAGAACATGGCAATAAAATTGCTCTGATCGGTCCAGCTCTTTGACTGGAATGGTGAAGTGAACCATCTTTTGAAGCTTCAGCATCTTGTCCCCCTTGAAAGGCCGTCGCTGCGGCCGCTGACACCATTTTTGCGCAGTTGTGCGCCCGGGTCACGCGGCAAATAAGCGACCCTTGGCCTCCCGTTCCTTCAGGCGCGGCAGCACCTCCTTGCCGAACAAGGTCAGGCTGTCCACGGTGTCCTTGTGGTCCAGGCGCCCCCCCTGATTCATGAGGAGCAGGTTTCCAACACCGCCAACAGTGTCCACGAACCGGCAGATCTGATCATAAACCTCGTCGGGCGTGCCACAGAAGGCAACACCGCATTCGATGAAGTCATCGATGCTGGCTGCGGTCAGTTCCACCGGCCGCCCGCTCGGCGTGTAGAGCGTCCGGAAGGCCCGCGGATTGGGCGACCGAAGGGACTTCACGGCTGCATCGACCCCGAAATAGCCCGGAGGCTTGTTATAGGGGTCGGCAACCTGCGCATTCGTACGGATATAGTCAGCAACGACGTTGGCGCGTCGCCGACCTTCTTCGCTGGTGCTGGCCGTCGCGCAGATCGCCAGATAGGCGAACCGATCGGTTGGCACCTCGATGCCATGGCCTGCGGCCCGATAGCCTTCGGCATAGGCCTTGTGCAGCTTGATCGTCTCGATCTGCCCGCCCATGAAGCTGCCCATCACATAGCCGCGTGTCCCCAACTCACGTGCGTTTCCCGGGCTTGAGGTCGAGGACCAGACCGGAGGATGGGGCTGTTGGTAAGGTTGGGGCCAAACGTTCACGCTGCGGTGCTGGAAGAACTCGCCCTCGAAATTGAACGGACCGGTGCGCGTCGAGAGCGCCTTGATGATGAGGTCATGGGATTCCCAGAAACGATCCATCATCCGAACCGGATTGGAATTGGCCGGCGCGATCTCGTAGGGGACGCCCTTGATGAAGCCCATCTCGAGGCGCCCGCCTGAAATCACGTCAATCATCGCCATTTCCTCGGCGATTCGAACGGGATCCATTCGATTGCAGAGCGGAATGCCAAGGGTCAGCAGGCGGGCCTTGGATGTGATGCGCGCCAGAATCGAGAGCAGCACATTGCAGGAGACATTCAGGCTGGTCGCCGTTGCATGGTGCTCATTGACCATGATGTCGAAGCCGAGCTCTTCTGCAAGCACCCATTCGTCGAGATAACGACGATAGAGCTTGTGCGCCGTGTCCGGATCACAAAGTTCGTTCGGCAAGGTGACGCGCAGGGTTTCGCGTTCAGGTGACCATGCCTGCGTGAAGGGCTCTTCCGAGAAGTGATAGATATGCATCAGACCGCCTCCCGCGAGCGCGTCGATTGGTTAGCGTCATTGACGGCAAGGAGCTTGGAAAGATGGCTGATGACCACTTCGGGCTGCTCGACATGTGGCAGATGAGCTGCGCCTTTTACAGCGGAGAATTCGGCGTTGGAAAGACTCTCGGCATAGCGCCGACAGCAGGCCTCAGAGACCATTCCGTCCTGTGCACCTCTCAGAACGATGCTGCGGACCATCACGCGGTGAAGACGTCCGGGCAACTTGGGGTCATGCATGTAGGGTGACCAGCCGTACCGGGCCAGGGCCTCGCGCGAGCGGACACGTCGTCCAAGCTGACGATCGTCAAGATCCTTCAACTCCCGCTGGAAATGGCCCGGATTGACATAGGTGCGCTCTGCCAATTTGGCGTCTGGCGTGGCGAAAATATCAGTGATTGCACGTTCCTCGCGTGCCCCGGCCTTCACGCCAAATGGACTGAGGAGCGCGAGGCTTTCTACACGCTCGGCGCCCTTCACCATCATTTCTGCGGCGACCCATCCTCCGAAAGAAGCCCCGACCAATAGAACGTTCTGCAGGTCAAGCTCGTCCATCAGGTC
>CAISZN010000117.1 GCA_903889985.1 uncultured Hyphomicrobiales bacterium
GGCGCCCAGACCACCCTGCTGCGCCGCCAGCTCGAGGCCATGCCCGATGGTGGCACGGTGGTCATCTCGGCGCCTGCCAATCCCTTCCGCTGCCCGCCCGGCCCCTATGAGCGCGCCAGCCTCATCGCCTGGTACCTCAAGACGAAGAAGCCGAAGTCCAAGCTCATCGTCCTCGATGCCAAGGATGCCTTCTCCAAGCAGAAGCTTTTCCAAAACGCCTGGAAGGAGCTTTATCCGGCGCACCTCAAGTGGATTGGCCTGTCGGATGGCGGCAAGGTCAATTCGGTTGATCCTGCGGCCATGACGCTGACCACCGACTTCGAGACCTACAAGGCCGATGTGGTCAATGTGATCCCGCCCCAGAAGGCCGGCGCCATCGCCGCGCTTGCGGGCGTGACGGACCGCTCCGGCTGGTGCCCGATTGACCCGGTGAGCTTCGAGTCAAAGCAGCAGCCCCTGATGCATGTGATTGGCGATGCGGCAATCATGGGGGCCATGCCCAAGTCCGCTTTCGCGGCCAATGCTCAGGCCAAGGCCTGCGCGGCGGCCGTCGTGCGCCTGCTGGCGGGAGAGAAGCCGTCCGAGCCGCGCCTGCTCAACACCTGCTATTCCATCGTGCAGCCGGACTACGGGATCTCGGTCGCGGGCGTCTATCGCCCCGAGAAGGATCTCTTCGTCGATATCGAGGGCGCTGGCGGGACGAGCCCGGTTGATGCACCTGCCGCCACTCGCGTGGCCGAAGCCAATTATGCCCATGGCTGGTTCAAGACGATCACGCGCGAAACCTTTGGCTGAGCGCCGCCGGCTCACAGCAACGGTTCTGGCGTGGCTTGCCGTGTCCGTGCCTGCGGGCGCGGCAGGGGCGCAGGGCGGGCCGCTCATCGTGGGGGATGCCATCCCGGCCTCGCTGACGGGCCAGAAGGGCGACGCAGCCAAAGGCCGGGCCATTGTCACCAACCGGCAGGTCGGGCTTTGCCTGCTCTGCCACAATGGGCCTTTTCCCGAGGAACGCTTTCAGGGCAACCTCGCCCCGGATCTGAATGGGGTTGCCGATCGTTATAGCGAAGGGCAGCTGCGCCTGCGCATCGTCGATCCCAGCCGGATCAATGCGCAGACCATCATGCCGGCCTATTTGAAAACCGAGGGCCTCATGCGGGTCGCCCGTCCCTTCGAGGGCAAGCCGATCCTGAGTGCCGAACAGATCGAGGATGTGGTGGCCTTTCTCCTGACCCTGCGCGGGGAAACGAAGTGATGAGGAACACGCCCCCCTGGACCGCGGAGGTCCCCGGCCGGCTGTCTCGCCGCGCTGCCCTGACCGGTGGCGCAGCGCTGCTGGCCATCCGCAGCATCGAACCTGCCTCCGCGACCCCCGAGGCCATGCGCGCCGTCATGCGCACCATCATCGGCGATGCGCAGGTCCACAAGGGGCGGGTCAGGCTCGACCTGCCGCCACTCGTCGAGAACGGCAACACGGTGCCCCTGACGGTCACGGTCGAGAGCCCGATGACGGCACGCGACTACGTCAAGGCCATTCACGTGCTCAACGAGAAGAACCCGCAGCCCTATGTGATCTCCGTGCATCTCACCCACCGGGCCGGCACACCCAACTTCTCCACCCGCATCAAGCTCGGCGATACCCAGCGCGTCACCGCTATCGCCCAGATGAGCGACGGCTCCTTCTGGATCGGCGAGCAGGATGTCATCGTCACCATTGCCGCCTGCCTGGAGAATTTCTGATGGCCCGCGCCCTCATCAATGTGCCCAAGCAGGCCAAGGTCGGCGATGTCATCGAGATCAAGACGCTGGTCCAGCATCCGATGGAAACGGGCTATCGCGTCGGCTATGGCGGCGAGATCATCCCGCGCGACATCATCCAGAGTTTTGTCTGCACCTATAACGGCGAGGAAATCTACCGCGCCGAATTTTCGCCGGCGATCGCCGCCAACCCGTTCCTGACATTCAGCACCATCGCCATGGCGAGCGGCACGCTTGAATTCCGCTGGACCGGCGACAATGGCTTCGAGCTGGTGGAGACGGCCTCCATCACGGTGGATTGATGCGAAAGGGCCTGCCGATACTGGCACTGCTGGCGGTCGCGGGCCTGGCGCGCGCCGGCGAGATCCCGCCCGATCAGCGCCGCTCCGACACCGCCAGCATGAGCACGGAACTGCGCGCCATGCAGACCGACGACATGGCCAACCCGGCCACACTGTCCGTGCTTGATGGCGAGGGCCTCTGGAACCGCAAAGCGGGAAAGTCGCAGCAAAGTTGCGCCGACTGCCACGGGGATGCGCGCCAGAGCATGAAGGGCGTCGCTGCCCGCTATCCTGCCTTCGATGCGGGCAGCGGACGTGTCCTCGACATCGAGGCACGCATCAACCAGTGCCGCACGGAACGGCAGGGCGCAGCAGCCATGCCCATGGAGAGCCGCGAGCTTCTGGCCATCTCCGCCTACGTCGGCCTGCAGTCACGCGGCATGCTCATCGCCAATGGCGATCCACGGCTCAAGGCGACCATCGTGCGCGGGCGTGAGCTGTTCAATGCAAGGCAAGGGCAGCTCAACTTCTCCTGCGCCATCTGCCACGATGAAAACTGGGGCCATAAGCTGGGGGCTGCCACCGTGCCGCAGGCCCATCCGGTGGGCTATCCCATCTATCGTCTGGAATGGCAGTCTGTCGGCTCCCTGCAGCGGCGGCTGCGCAACTGCATGGTTGGCATGCGCGCCGAGCCCTATGCCTATGGGTCAGATGAATACATCGCGCTCGAAACATTTCTGATGGAGCGCGCCAGCGGCCTGCAGCTTGAAACGCCCGGCGTGCGGCCCTGACACCGTTGGACATCCCTGACTTGCTCACCTAATCTCCGCGCCAAAAGTGGAGGGAAGGCCCGGGCATGAAAATCGTGAGCCTGTCGGCGGCACCGTGCGAAATGCCGCTCGAGGACAAGGACTGGAAATTCGCGCTGGGTGCCGTGTCATCCGCACGTGGCTTCGTCGTGACCCTGACGACCGAGGATGGCACCGCGGGCTATGGCTACGCGCCCTCGATACCGCACATGGGATCGCTGTTCGACATCCTGCCGAAAGAGTTCGAGCGGCTGACCCCTGCTGTGGTGGGCACGACACCCTTCGAGATCGAGCGTGTGCTGCAGAAGATGGATGGCCTGCTGGGCGGCGCCAGCCAGGCCAAGGGCGCCATTGATTGCGCCATGCATGACCTGCAGGCACGCATCCTCAAGCTGCCGTTGCACGACCTGCTGGGCGGCAAGCTGCGCGACAGGATTCCGGTCCTGCGCATTCTCGCGCTGAAGCAGCCAGACGACATGGCGAAGATCGCGGCGGGCCTCTTCGATCAGGGCTATCGCTACTTCAAGATCAAGGTCGAGGGTGATCTCGATCTCGATGTGGCGCGTGTGCGGGCGATCCGCCAGCGGCTGGGAGACGAGGCGCATCTCACCATCGATGCCAACCAGTCCTACACCGCCAAGGATGCCATTCTTGCGATTTCGCGCATGGCCGAATATCGTCTCGATCTCGTCGAGCAGCCGGTGCATCGCAAGGACCTGAAGGGCCTTGCCCTCGTCACCCAGGCCACCAACGTCACCATCGAGGCGGATGAAGGCGCAGGCACGGTCGACGAGATCATGGTGCTGGCGACCAACCGCATCGTCGATGCCGTGAGCCTCAAGCTGCCCAAGCTCGGCGGTATTCGCAACGCGATTGCGGCGGCGCGCATCTGCGAGGCCTGTGGCGTCAAGGCGCGGCTCGGCGCGCATGTGGGCACGCGATTGCTGAATGCCCATGCCATCCATGTCGCGGCTGCGCTTGATGTGGACTATGCCTGCGAGCTTGGCGAATTCATGCGCATGTTTGACGATCCCTTCAAGGGGATCGACGTGGTGGACGGATACATCAGCGTGCCGACAGCCATTGGCTGCGGCGTCACGCCGGTTTGAGAAGACCAACGGGGAAGGGAACCACTGTGAGGGCCATCACGACACTGGCATGCGCGGGCCTCGTGGCCGGATTGCTGTCCGGCACGCTGGCAGCAAAGGCTGCGACCGTGGCCGAGATCGCGCAATATACCGGCGCTGATCGCGAGCAGATGCTGATCGAGGGCGCGAAGACAGAGGGCAAGGTGGTCCTCTATTCGGCCATGATCGAGGACCAGGCCCTGCGGCCCATCACCGATGCCTTCAGGAAGAAATATCCCTTCATCGAAACGGATTTCTGGCGCGCCGACACGCGCGAACTCATCAACAAGGCGCTGGCCGAGGCGCGTGGCCGCGCCGTGGTGGGTGACCTTGTCGAGGGTGGCGGTGTCTCGCAGGCCCTGCTGAAGGCGGGTGTGCTGCAGGCCTTCAAGACGCAGGCGCTGGCGCCCTACGAGAAGGACATGTACGACGAGAAGGGTTATTGGGCTGCCACCCGCGTGAGCTACTTCGGGCTTGCTTATAACACCCGCCTCATCCCGGCGGCCGAAGCGCCCAAGAGCTATGAGGACCTGCTCGATCCCAAATGGAAAGGCAAGCTGTGCTGGTCCTCCACCGTGGAGACCGGCGGCGCGCTGATGCAGATCACCTTCCTGCGCCTCGTCATGGGCGAGGAGAAGGCGGAAGACTATCTGAAAGCCCTCTCGGCGCAGAAGCTCATCAACCACACGACTTCGCCGCGCGAGGTGGTCAACAAGGTGATGCAGGGCGAGTGCCCTGTGGCGCTGACCATCTTCCTGCACCATCCGCTCATCAGTGCGGCCAAGGGTGCCACTGTCGCCCCGCAGCCCATCGAGCCCGTCATCAACAATGCCTCGGTGATCACCCTGATGAAGGGCACCCAGCATCCCCATGCGGCCATGCTGTTCATCGACTTCCTGCTGTCGAAGGAAGCCCAGCAGGTTCTCGAGAAGGCCGAATACTTCCCGGCTCATCCGGACGTGGCGCCCACCAAGAGCCTCGAGTCCATCGTGCCGAGCAAGGCGGGGCTGAAGTCGCGCTTCCTCTCCGAGGAATACATGTTCACGGCGCGCAACAGGTCGATCGAGCTGCAGAAGAAGTATTTCCAGTCCCAATGAGCAGTCTCGACCTGTCTGGTGAAACCACGAAGGCGGCGGTCGCTCCGCCGCCCTCGCGCTGGCGCATGGACGTGTCGCCCGCGGCTGCGATCCTGATCGTGCTGCTGGCGGCGCTGATTGGCCCACCGCTCTATTTCCTTATCAAGACGAGTTTTTACGAGACCGACTTTGACGGATCCTTCGGCGATTTCACCCTGGGCTATTACGTCGAGCTGTTTTCCTCGGGCCGCTTCGTCGAGCACCTGCGCAACTCGCTGGTCTTCGCGCTGGGCTCAGGCCTTCTCGCCATCGGCCTTGGCGCGCTGCAGGCCTGGATCGTCGAGCGCACCAACACGCCCATGCGGCGCTTCGCCTTTCTCGTCGCCATCGTGTCGCTGGGCATTCCCCATGTGCTCTATACGGTGGCGTGGCTGCTGATCCTCGGCAAGCAGGGGCCGGTCAACCAGGCCATCATGGCGCTGAGCGGAAGCACCGAGCCCTTCTTCATCGTCAACAGCATGGCCGGCATGATCCTCATCGAGGGCATGATCTGGACGCCGCTCTCCTTCCTCATGCTGAGTTCAGTCTTCCGCTCTTTCGATGGGGGCTTCGAGGAAGCAGCGGTGATGAGCGGGGCAGGGCCCTTCACCACCTTCCGTCGCATCACCATGAAGCTCGCCCTGCCGGGCTTCCTCGCCCTGCTGATGCTCATCTGCATTCGCGCCTTCGAGGCCTTCGACATTCCAGCCCTCGTGGGCACGGCCGGCGATGTCTCCGTGCTCTCGACCGATATCTTCGAGAGCATCCGCAAGGACCTGCCGCCAAACTATGGCCTCGCGGGCTCCTTCTCGGTCGTGCTCATGGGCATGGTGGCGCTGCTGCTCGTGCTGCAGGGCCGGCTCCTGCACAATGCGGAGCGGTTCCAGACCATCACCGGCAAGGCCTTTCGCCCGCGCGTGATCGACCTGCGTGGCTGGCGTTTTGTCTGTGCGGGCGTGCTGGTGCTCTATTTCGTGCTGCTGATCGCGGTGCCGCTGGCCATGATCACGCTGGCGGCTTTCCTGCCTTTCTATGACGGCGTGCATGCGGGTGTCTTCTCGCGCCTGACGCTGGAGAATTTCCAGCTCGTGCTCGGAGGCGGTTCCTTCCGCAGCGCCATCGGCAATACGCTGATCATTGGCGGCGCGACGGCGACCATCGTGTGCCTGTTGACGGCCGGCAGCGCATGGCTGGCCGCGCGACGCCATCCGGGCGGACGCCTCCTCAACCAGCTCGCCACCCTGCCGCTGGTCTTTCCCGCCATCGTGCTGGGCGTGGCCTGCCTGCAGTTCTTCGTCAGCCTGCCCTTCGCCTTCTACGGCACGCTGGCCTCGATCATCCTGGCAGGCACGGTGCAATACCTGCCCTACGGAATGCGCTTCACCTATGCGGGCGCGCTGCAGATCCACCGCGAGCTGGAGGAAGCTGCGGCTTCCTCCGGCGCATCGCGCGCGCAATCCTTCCGCCGCGTGGTGTTGCCGCTGATGGCGCCTTCGGTGGCGACCAGCTGGCTCTTCGTGCTGCTGCTCAGCGTGCGCGCCGTGGGTATGCCGATCCTTCTCGCGGGGCCGGGCAACAATGTGGTGGCGGTGACGATCTATGACCTGTGGGGCAACGGCCAGATCACGGCAGTTGCAGCATTGGGACTCCTGTGGGCTGGCCTGATGATGATGATCGGTGTCGTTTTCCACCACATGTCGCGCCGCTATGGGCTTGATGTGAAGTAGCCCACCCTCCCCTTGATGGGGAGGGTCGACGTGCGAAGCACGGCGGGGTGGGGTGACGCTGCGATTTCTCCTCGGGTTGGACAGAAGCTGCGATGCGAGTCACACGCGCGCTGATCGCGCGCGACCCCCACCCCGGCAATGCTTTGCATTGCCGACCCTCCCCGCAAGGGGGAGGGTGAAATGCGCCTTTACCCCTCAAGCCCCATCACGCGCAGCGTCGCGCGCGTCAGCGCGGCCTGCGGGTCCATGAAGCGGATCGGCAGGTCGAAGTGGTTGGTGCCCGGCTCCATGACATAGTCGACCGCACAGCCGCGCGCCGCGCAGGCAGCGCCATAGATCTCCGACTGGCGCTTGAACTCTTCCGTCTCGTTGGGCGCATAGGAGATGATCAGCGGCAGTGCGCGCGAGGGCAGGTTGTGGAGCGGCGAGTTTCGCCACGCAGAAGCCGGGTTGAGCTGCACCCACTCGTTGCAGTTCGACAGCCGCACCGGCTCCAGATCGAACAGGCCCGACAGCAGCGAGGCTGACTGGATCACGCCTTCCGGCAGCCCAAAATCCTGCGCCCAGCCACCAGCCACCATCATGCCGCCGAGATGCCCGCCCGCCGATGAGCCCGACACATGGATGCGCGCACGGTCGCCGTTGAGGTCATTGGCGTGGGTCCAGACCCAGGCAATCGCCGCCCGGCACTGGCGCACGATCTCGTCGAGGCTGGCGATGGGGGCAAGCTCATAGTTCACCGCCACGACGGCCGCGCCGGCATCGACCAGCGTCTTCGCCATGAAGGAGGAATCCGCCGCATCGAGCGCCCGCCAATAGCCGCCGTGGATAAAGACGAAGATCGGTGACTTGGGAGTCCGCGCCGGGAAATAGTCGAGCCGTTCCGCCGCACTTGGCCCATAGGGCACCTCGACCTTGCAGGGCAGGGCGGCGCGCATGCGGGCGCTCTCACGTGCATAGGCAGCAATGAAAGGCAGCGCATCAGGCACAGTCCCGCGCGCGCTCATCTGGTGGTCGAGTTCGGCCTGGTTCCAGTAGCGGTAGATCATCTCAGACCCCGACTTTTTCTTCGACGAGATGGCGCTGCTCCGTCAGCTCCGCAGAGGTGCCGCGCCACACGATGCGCCCTTTTTCGATCACGTGATGCAGGTCGGCAAGGCGGATCAGGGCATTCAGGTTGCGATCCACGATGAGGATGGAGAGTCCCTCAGCCTTCAGCCTGTCGAGGCAGGCCCAGATGTCGGCGCGAATAATGGGCGCAAGACCCTCAGTGGCCTCATCGAGGATCAGCAGGCGCGGATTGGTCATCAGCGCGCGACCGATGGCGAGCATCTGCTGCTCGCCGCCAGAGAGGGTCCCGGCATATTGCCCATGGCGCTCGCGCAGACGCGGGAAGAAGTCATAGACCCGCTCCAGCGTCCACGGATTATCCGAGTGACGCCGGTCCGCCGAGGTCGCGACCAGGTTTTCCTCGACGCTCAGGCGCACGAAGACCTGCCGCCCCTCGGGTACAAGCCCGATGCCCATCTGCGCGATGCGATGGGGTGGCAGGCCGGTGATGCTCTCCTCATTGAAGGAGATCGTTCCGCCGCGCGCGGGCAGCAGCCCCATGATCGAGCGGATCGTGGTCGTCTTGCCCATGCCGTTGCGGCCGAGCAGGGTGACCACCTGGCCCTGCGGCACATCGAGGTCGATACCGAACAGGACCGAGGCTGGCCCATATCCCGTCTCAAGCGCGCGGATCGACAGCATCACGCGTCTCCCTCGCCGAGATAGAGGCTCTTCACCCGTGGGTCTGCGCGGACCTCGTCAGCCGCACCACTCATCAGCAGGGCGCCGTTGACGAGCACGCTCACCTGATCGGCCAGTGCAAACACGGCCTCCATGTCGTGCTCGACCAGCAGGATGGTGATCTGCCCCTTCAGCTCCTGCAGGATGGCGAGCATGCGCGCGCTCTCCTGTTGGCCCATGCCGGCCATGGGCTCGTCGAGCAGCAGGATTTTTGGGTCCGTCGCCAGCGCAACGGCTAGCTCCAGCTGCCGGCGCTCGCCGTGGGAGAGCACTTCGGCTGGCGTGTCGGCCTGCGCCTCCAGCCCGACGCGGGCGAGGCAATCGCGCGCGGGATCGCGCAGCCGCGCCTCCTTGCGCGCGTCGCGCAGGAAGCGGAAGGAATGGCCCTGCCGCGCCTGCACCGCGAAGGCCACATTGTCGAGCGCGGAAAAGCCTGCTGCGAGCTGGGTGATCTGGAAAGAGCGCGCCAGCCCCGCGCGGGCGCGCTTGGGCACGGGCCAGCGGGTGACGTCCTGCGTAAAGAGGCTCACGCGCCCGCTGTCGGGGATGATCTCGCCGGTGATCTGGCCGATCAGCGTCGTCTTGCCGGCGCCATTGGGGCCGATGATGGCGTGGCACTCGTTTTCAGCCAGCGCGAGGCTGACGTTGTCGGTGGCGCGAAGCGCCCCGAAGCTCTTGCACAGGCCATCGATCGACAGGGCCATGCTCATCGCTTGCCCTCGCGCATCAGGCCCCAGATGCCGCGCGGCGCAAACAGCGCGACGATCAGCACGAAGGGGCCGAAGATGAGCTGCCAGTGTTCGGTCCAGCCCGACAGGATGGATTCGACCACCATGAAGACCGCAGCGCCGATCACCGGTCCTACCAGCGAGGACAGGCCACCGAGGATTACCATGACCATGAATTCGCCAGAGCGCGTCCAGCCCATCATGTCGGGGGAGACGAAGCGGTTCTGGTTGGCCCAGAGCGCACCGGCGAGGCCCGCCATCATGCCCGCGATCACGAAGGCGGCGAGCCGGTAGCGATAGACCGGAAAGCCGAGCGCCTGCATGCGCCGCTCGCTCGCCGCAGCGCCCTGCAGCACCATGCCGAAGCGCGACACCAGAATGCGCCAGGCGGCCAGCACGCAGAGCGCGAGGGCCGCAACGCAGATCCAGTAGAACAGACGCGCGTCCGTGATGCGCTCGCCCGCGAATGTATTGCGCGTGGACAGGGAGAGCCCGTCATCGCCGCCGTAATATTTGAGCGCCACGAAGACGAAATAGAGCATCTGCGCGAAGGCCAGGGTGATCATGATGAACTGAACGCCGCTCGTGCGCAGCGACAGGGCGCCGATCACCGCCGCCGCAAGCCCCGACACCAGCATGGCGAGGGGCCATGCGATGAGGGCCTCGTTGGTGCCGCCATAGCCGAAGATCGTGCTGCCATCAGTCACGTGGAAGGCAAGGATGCCGACCACATAGCCGCCCAGGCCGAAATAGGCCGCATGGCCGAAGGTCACCAGCGCGCCACGTCCGATGAGCAGGTCGAGGCTCACCGCCACGATGCCATAGATGGCGATGCGCGATGCCATGGTGATGAGGTACGTGTTGCCCATCCATCCAGCCAGTGTGGGCACCAGCAGGAAGGCGAGGACCACGAGGGCGCCTGCGAGGGTCGCGCGATTGAGGCCCATCAACCACCCACCGGGAACAGCCCGCGCGGCCGCACGATGAGGATGAGCGCCATCACCAGATAGACGATCACTGACGACAGTGTCGCGCCCAGCCCGTCGGCGATGGGCCCGCTCAGCCATATCTTGAGCAGCATGGGGGCGTAAGAGCGTCCCAGCGTGACGCA
>CAISZN010000118.1 GCA_903889985.1 uncultured Hyphomicrobiales bacterium
CATCGGGAATTGTCGAGAACGCAAATGGTGCTGCAAGATTGCCCATGCAGTTTGGCCCAGAGACGGCAAGGCCGCTTTCGATGACGGCTGCTGTCAGCTGCTCCCCCAGCAAGCGCCCTGCTTCATCACCCCCCTCGCCAAACCCGCTGGTGAAAACCGTAGCGCTGCGTGCACCCGCGCGCCCGGCCTCTCGGATCGCATCAATTGCGCCGGCGCCTGGAACGAGAACGGCGACGTGGTCGGGCTTCTCGGGCAGGTCAGCAAGACTGGGATAGCAGACCTCCCCGTCCCACAGGGTTGTAGCCCGTGGATTGACCGGAAAGATCCTGCCCTGAAAGCCGCATCTGCGAAGGGCCCGCCAGACATTTTTTGACCAGCTGCCAGGACGATCACTGGCACCGACGATGGCCACATTGGCCGGGTTGAGAAGGGCGCGGACCTTCTGCGCGCTTGCTTGGGCCTTCGACATGCGACTTGGGCTTTCCTTGGTTCAGCGGAACAGGTCGAGATAGAGCTTCGCCCAGCGTTCATAGCCCTTCGTGATGTCGTCCGGGCTGATGAAATTTGCCTTGAACTTGCCGCTGTCGGGCGCGAGTTCCGGGAGGGCGGGGGCCATGTCTGAGCGTGTCGGGAAGTAGTTGGCTTTCTGGAAGAGCGTCTGCCCTTCCTTCGACAGCATGAATTCGACGAAGAGCTGTCCGGCATTGGGATGCGCGGCGCCGGCCGTCTGCGTCACGAGGGTCATCTGCACCGATGCAGGCTCCATCTTCAGCCATTGAACCGGAGCGCCCTTCTGGGCGCTGAGGGCGGCATGATGATTGAAGATCTGCAGGACAATCGGATATTCGCCAGCGATCACCTGATCGAGAATCGCGCGCGCGCTTGCACTGACCGCCTTCACACGCTGGCCCTGCAGCTTCTTCAGATAGTCCATGCCCTTGTCTTCGCCCATGGTACGCAGGACATTTGCAATGAAGCCCGGCGCACCTGACATGTCGTTTGGCTTCCAGACGATCTTGTCTTTCCACTTCGGCAGGAGCAGGTCTTCATAGGTCTGCGGCATGTCGCTCCTGGGAACGAGGTCCGTGTTGACGGCAGGTGTCATCACGTAGAAATTCGAAGAGATCCAGTAGTGCTTCGGATCCTTGAATTGAGCCGGTATGGCAGCTCCGTTGGCAACGTCGAATTGCCGCACGGCACCCGCGTCGATGGCCGCCTGCAGGCCGCTGGTCATGGAGAAGACATCCGCCTGCATGCGGCCCGCCTGGTGCTCGCCCAGGATCTTCAGCATGTTGTCCTGGCTGTCGGCTCGGGAATAGTCGACCTTGATCCCGTATTTCGTCTCGAAGGCCTCCACGAGGGGCCGCACGATCTGATCGACGATGAGGTCGGTATAATAGACGACGCGACCTTCCTGTTTCGCTTTCGCGATGAGGTCTGGACTGGCGTCCTGGGCGCGAAGGGCTGTGGGCATGACCGCCAGCAGCGTGACGAGGGCGAGTTTCCGCCAGGTGCGCATGTCATCCTCCCTGAGGTCCGGACTGTCGCCGGTTGGGCAGGAGCCTGCCATAGGGTGGCAGGGCACGCAATCAGCTCCTGAGGACTATGCTTGCAGGCCCTTGTCGCAATGCCACCAGCAAGAGCAAAAAGGGCGGCTCATGGCCGCCCTTTGTCTTCAGTCGATGGGCATTTCGCTCAGCAATGTGCCGAAGCCATCGATCGGCTGGCGGATGTTGAGCCGACGCTGGATTTCCCAGCTCCGCGCCGTAATCGGATGCACAACGGGAACGCCGAGATCCTCCTCGAGCATTTCAAGCACTTCCATCACGCGCCAGCCGGAGCCGAGCAGGTAGAGCCCATCGGCACCCTTGTGCTTGAGGAAGGAACGCTTCACATGCGCATAGACTTCGTAAGGAGAGAGCTGGCCAACGTCCTCAAAGGGAACAGAGAGTCCCTCCATGCCCAGAACGTCAAAACCGGCTTCCTGGAAATAGCGGCCGAACATGTCATTGATCGGTCCTTCGAAGTAGGTCGCGCCCACGAACTTCTTCACGCCCAGTGCACGCAGCGCCCGCACGTGGTTGGTGCCCGAGGTGAACAGCGGGACGCCGTATTTGTCTTCCCACTGCTTGAGGACCTTTGCCTCGCCCTCATAGCCCAGCAGCATGAAGGGCGGCGCACCTTCCGGATGGATGATGTCGACCTTTGCTTCTGCAAGGCGCGCAATCAGCGGCTCGTAGGGTTCGACCGCGCGCTTGAATTCATCGACGGTGCCCTTGCGGATATCGAGAAACAGCGGAATGAGGCTGACGCCATCCGGCAGAATGCGGATCAGTTCCTCAATGCCACCCGGTCGCATGGTTGGCTTGATGCAGCCAACGACGCCGCGCCATGTTGTATAGGCCATGATGTCCTCCTGAGTTCGCGGGCTGATTACTTCTTCTTGTATTCGAGCAGGTGGCTGCAGCCAGCCTTGTTGGCCCAGTAGGCCATGGCGCGGAACAGGTCCTTGCCACCGGGGCCGTCAGCATCGCGCGCGGCGATTTCGCCTTCCGTGAGGCAGTGCACCTGGCCGCCCAGCGCAATGGCTTCCTTCAGGACCTTGGCGTTCTGCGGCAGGTAGATCGAAGCCTTCAGCACCTCGCCAATGGTGCGGCCGGCAGCCGTGAAACCATGGCCGCGCATGAGGGCCACGCGGTTCTTGCCCATCTTCTTGGCGAGGTCGCGGCCCTGCGCGACATTCGCCACGAGCAGGCCCGTATCGCCGAAGGTGTCGCGGATATCCCAGACGGGAATGTTCGCGCCGCACTGGCTGGCGGTATGGATGCAGGGCTGCAGCTGGATCGAGCTGATGGTGAAGGGCAGAACCTCGATCGCGTGGCTGTGCACGACGGAATTGATTTCGGGGTTGGCTTCCATGACGGCGGCATGGATGAAGCGTTCGTGATAGGGCGACTCTGTGCGGCCATCGAGCACATTGCCCTGCATGTCGAAGCGCAGGATGTCCTTGTGCTCGACCAGTTCGGGGCTGCGCGAGCAGGACAGGAAGAAGCTGTTCGGATCGTTCGGGTTGCGCACGCTGATGTGGCCGAAAGCGTCGACAACGCCCTGGCTTGCAAGAATGCGGTTGGCAAGAACGAGTTCGTTGATCAGGGCGTCGATGTCGGCCATGGCCGCTTGGTCCTCCGGTGTAGTTTGTTCGGCGCGACACTGCAGTTCGCGCCCGCGGGAGTCAATGTGTGCGCGCCGAAAGCAGGGCGCCCCGAACTATGTCAATCAGCCTGAGGGCATCCCCCGGCGGCTCGTCCCCGCGCCAGGCCACATGCCCGTCCGGACGCACGAGGACGAGACGCTTCTGATAGAGATCAGCGATTTCGGGGTCATGAATATCGATGGCAGCAAAGGGCACCCTGCGGCTGGCGGCAGCCTCTGCAAGGGCCGAGGTGTCACTTGATCCCCCGAACCGCAGGAGAACGAAGCCCATGCCGAACAGGTCCAGAGTTGAACGACCATCGGACAGCCAGCCATGCGGTGCGCGATGGCCTGCGTGGGATGTCTGTTCATAGATGGCTGTGCGGTCCGGGGGCTCCGGCGTCCCATCTCCCACAACGATGGGAGAAGTGCTGTAGCGAAATCCAAGCTGCACGCCGAGAGTATGCCACTCCGGCTTCATCATCTGCGTATACCAGTCACCATAGGCCTTGCGGGCAGCATCCCCTGCTGGCCCGGGCTGGAAGATGGCTGCTGGCGGCAGCTGTTCGCGGGACGCCAGCATGCGGGCGAGATTATGGGCTGCTTCCTGAACATTGCGCGCTGCGATGGGCTTGCGCTCCATCTCGTAAGTAGACAGGAGATTGTCTCCGCCCCAGCCCTCGCGCATGGCTGCGATTTTCCAGGAGATATCGACGGCCTCCTGAATGCCTGTGTTCATTCCAAAGCCGCCGGTGGGCGACAGCTGATGAGCTGAATCGCCGACAAGATAGACCCTGCCGCGCCCATAGCTGTCAGCGGTGAGCTCGCGCCTTGTCCATGGCATGGTCGAGAGGATCTCGAATTCAAATTCGCATCCCACAGCGCGGATGATGGCCGCCCGCAGGTCGGCTTCCGTTAGCTGGGAGCGATCCTTGCCGCCCACGAAAGAAAAACGGTAGTTATCGCGCCCGTCGATGGCCACGATGGTTGCCCAGGTCCCTTCCGG
>CAISZN010000119.1 GCA_903889985.1 uncultured Hyphomicrobiales bacterium
CGAAATCGCAGCCTCACCCCACCCCGCCGCACTGCGTGCGTCGACCCTCCCCGTCAAGGGGAGGGTTGATCGTGGCATCTCACCGCCCCATGGCCTTCTTCACCCGCTCGATCACGGGCTTGGGCGTTTCATAGAGCTTCTGCACGATCTGCTGCAGATCGACCCCGTTGGTGGGCGCGGCTTCGATGTTCATCTTTTTCGCATCGGCCTGCAGCTCAGGGTCCGCAATGGTTTCCGTGAAGGCCTTGCGCAGCACGGCGACGCGGTCGGCGGGCGTGCCCGGTGGCAGGATGAAGGGGCGGCTGAAGGCACTCTGGGCGTAGAACATCTGGATGGCGGCCTTGTCGTCCTCGCTCTTTGCAAGACTTGAAAGCAGTGGCACGCCCTTGGCGTTGAGCTCGGGATGACCGACGAGGTCTTCCTGCGCAAAGACGGTGGCGAACATGTCGCCCTTCAGGATGTCGGGGTATTGAACCTTCACGGTGGACCAGCCGAGGCCGCAGATGCCCTGCACTTCGTTCTTCTCGACAGCCAGCGTCACTTCGCGCGAGCCTTGATAGCCGGTGACGAGGCTGAATTTTGCGGCAAAGAGGCCCTTGGTGAGCATAGGAAAATCGGCTGTCGTGCTGCCGGGTGCGGTGGCGCCGATGATGAGGTCGCGCGCCATGAAATCCTCGAGGCTCTTGACGCCCGTGTCCTTGCGCAGCAGGCAGACGAGGACTTCGGCATTGGCATTGCCGACATAATTGAACTTTGTCGGATCATAGGAGCGATGTGTGGCCTCGCTCAGCAGCGGGTCTATGAGCACGCTGGGGAAGGTGATCGCCATGAAGGTTCCGTCCTTCGGGGCGATGGTGTTCAGATTCTGCGCCAGCACATTGCCGCCCGCACCCGGCACGTTGGAGACGATGACCGTGGGGTTGCCGGGGATATGCTTGCCCAGATGGCGGGAGACGAGGCGGCCGAACACGTCGAGGCCGCCACCCGGAGAGGAACCCACCGCGATGGTGACGGTCTTGTCCTTGAAGAAGTGCGCGGCGGCATCGGCATCCTGCGCAAGGGCAGCGGTCGAGGCCATGAGCACACAGGCCAAGGCGGCGAGGATCTTCTTCATCGGGGTCTCCACGGAAGGGCTTTGTCGGGCTGCTTCTAGAGCATTTTTCCAGCTGAAGGAATTGAGGGGGCCCAACTTCGGCAAGGCTTCCGGTCAGGCTGGGCCTTGCGGCGTTCCGCCGATCCCTGTGGCGGTCCGAATGTCTTCGAGAAAGCTGCGAATATGTTCGTCGCGGCCTTCGACTTCACTTCCCAGTTTGAGGATCCTGCCGTCGCGCAGCTCGATCCGCGCTTCCCAGGAATCTGATGTCTCACTTGAGATCTGATGTTCCTGCAACGCGGCAATGTCGGAAAAATGGAAGGATTTGACGGCCGCCGGACCAGGGCCCAGCCCCTGAACGGAGATGCGTTTTTCCCGCAGGTCGATCCGTGTGGTTGTGTCCGGGTTCGTCAGGAAGGCGAAAAGGATGACGGCAAGTCCTATGGCGATGGCCAGCAGGATCAGCGGGGTCGATCCCTTGCTCTCGAAGAAGCCCAAGGCCACGCCCGCCAGGCCAACGCAGCACAGCAGCACGCGCTGCAGGGGCGATGTTCGGCTGCGAAGCGTCCACTCGTCCGCAGTCTTGTCGAGGGAAAACATGGGTCCATCCGTGTGGCTGGCGCAGCTACGAGCGCCGGGGCAGGGCGGCCAGCAGGTTGCGCAGGGTGGTGATGGTTGAAGCATCAGCAATGCCATCGACGCGCTGCGGCCGGAAATGCCGCTGGAAGGCGCTGACCGTCGCGAAAGTCTCGTGATCGAAACTGCCGCTGGGCGACAGTGCATAGCCATAGAGGTGCAACATGGTCTGCAGGGCTTCGATCGGCGGGCCACTCTCGCCCGGCGAGAGGAAGCGGCCACCGCCGATGGGCTCGGGCAGCACCCAGTGTCCCACGCCCAGTTCATGCAGCCGCCGCCAGGGAAAATGCTCGCCCGGATCGCGCTTGCGCCGCGGGGCGATGTCGGAATGGGCGAGGACATGTTCGGCAGCAATGTGATGGCGGGTGCAGATATCGTGCGACAGAGCCGCAACGGCCTCGATCTGCGCAACAGGGTAGGGCGGCAGGTTGCCGTCGTGCCCGTAGTTCACGATCTCGATGCCGATGGAGGCGGAGTTGATGTCGCTGATGGTCTTCCATTGGCCGGCGCCCGCGTGCCAGGCGCGGTTTGCTTCGGCCACCATCTGCAGGATCTTGCCGTCCTCCTCCACCACGTAGTGGCAGGACACTTCCGCTGCCGGATCGCTCAGCCGTGCAATGGCGCCTGCGGCATCGGGCATGCCGGTGTAATGCAGGATCAGCAGGGTCGGGCGTTGCTCGTCGCGGCGCATCCCGAAGTTGGGAGAGGGATGCAGGGAACAGGGGAGCGCGGTGTCGGGCTGCAGCATGGACCATGCCTAACGCGTGCGGCCCAAAAAATGAAGCCCGGGACGAAGGACCGGCCCGGGCTTCAAATGGATTGCGAATGGCTCAGTAGCGCGAATAGCGGGCGCAGTAAGCGTTGCCATTGTAGTCGTAGCGGACGACCGCGCAGCGGCGGGGCTGCGATTCCGCGCTGATGATGCTGCCGGCAGCCGCGCCGATCAGGCCGCCTGCGAGTGCGCCGCCCGTGCGACCGGTGGCAGCTGCGCCAATGAGCGCGCCTGTGGCGCCGCCCACGACTGCGCCAGCAACAGCGCGGTCCTCACGATAGGGGCTGTTGCAGCCGCCCAGTGCAAGCGCCGACACCATGGCCGTGGCAATGAGAACAATCTTCTTCATGACGAACCTCCGATCGCCCCGCGTCTTACGGGGCGGCACAAAACTCTTGAAACGTCCGGCCGAAGCCAGGCTGTGCGCCAACGCACATCACGATCAAAGCATGCGAGGGCTGCGACGTCCATGGGTGCGCTGATAACATGTAACCAAAGCGGTAAAGATGCGAGGGAACGCGAGATCTCGTTGCCACAGTGTCAAAACAGGCGTTGGCGCAACTGGAAACAGCACATGCTTTTCTTCGGTCTGACCTGGAATTATCGAAAAATATTTTGTGATCCATGGTCCCTTGGCGTCACTTTATCTTCGCAGATGCAGCATGTCGCTAGAGCGTTGCAGGGATGGTCGGCCCTTTGCTGCTGCCTGGCTCATCCAACTAAAGTCGAAACTTCGTTTGATGGTCTGTGCATCCCTTCCTTGACCCCGGCGAGGCCAAGCGCCTATGTGGGCCTGCCAGTCGGCCGGATGGCCGCTCCTTCGGGA
>CAISZN010000120.1 GCA_903889985.1 uncultured Hyphomicrobiales bacterium
CAGTCGCTGGCGACCCTCTCCTGCACCGGCCGC
This sequence comes from uncultured Hyphomicrobiales bacterium, assembly GCA_903889985.1. Lineage (GTDB taxonomy): Bacteria > Pseudomonadota > Alphaproteobacteria > Rhizobiales > Beijerinckiaceae > Terripilifer. Next base: position 34 of record CAISZN010000120.1, read on the forward strand.
CGGCAGGACTATTTCCGCGGGGAGTTCATCGCCACTCTCAAGATCATCCAGAATGGCGACATTGCCCCGGAGTCCCTGACCGGATCGTGGGCGGGAGCCTTCGGCCACACCCAGTTCATGCCCTCGACCTTCCTGAGGCTCGCCGTGGACCTCGATGGCGACGGCCGGCGGGATATTGTCGACTCGATACCGGATGCCCTTGGGTCAACCGCCAATTTCCTGCGGAAGGCCGGCTGGTCGAGCGAAATTCCATGGGGCTACGAGGTCGTGCTGCCGCCGGGATACAGCGGCAGCTCCAACCGCAAGGCCAAGCATCCGGGCCGCTACTGGATCGAGCAGGGCTTTCGCAGGGCGGATGGCAAGGCGATTGGCGAGGAAGCCAGCGGCCTGCTCCTGCCAGCGGGTATTTCGGGGCCTGCCTTCCTCGTGACGCGGAACTTCGAGGCGATCTACAGCTACAACGCGGCCGAATCCTATGCGCTTGCCATTGCGCATCTGTCCGACCGCCTGCGCGGCGGTGGGCCGTTCCGCACGCCCTGGCCAACGGACGATCCGGGCCTCTCGCGTGCCGGGCGCAAGGAGGTTCAGGAGCAGTTGCTGCGGCGCGGCTATGACATCGTCGCCCCCGATGGGGCCATCGGGGACAAGACACGCGGGGCGATTGCGGACTACCAGGGGCGCCTTGGCATGAAACGTGATGGGCGACCCGGGACACGTTTGCTTGAAGCCTTGCGAAGCGGCAGGTAACTGAAGCTCACTCCAACGTGTATCGCGCGGAGCACGTTGTGGACCTATCGTGACCGAAGGGTTCAGAAGAAGCAGGAAACATGGTGCAGGGACGCAGCATTCGCAGGGTCGTCATGGCAGGCGCCGCCATTCTTGCGGGCTGCACGACTGCGCTTGCCGGCGAACACAACCGTGCCTTCATCGAACTGTTTACGAGCCAGGGCTGTTCCTCCTGCCCTCCCGCTGATGCTCTCATGTCCGAGTTTCAGCATGATCCCGATCTGATCACCATGTCGCTACCGGTTGATTACTGGGACTACATCGGCTGGAAGGACACGCTGGCACAGCCGGATTTCAGCAAGCGCCAGAAAGCCTATGCCATGGCGCGGGGCGACAACCACGTTTACACGCCGCAGGTCGTCGTCAATGGCGTGACCCACGTGGTGGGCAGCGACCGCGGTGAGATCCTCGCAGCCGCCCGGAGTTCCTTCGGAGAGAAGGGCGCGATGATGCTGCAACTCGCCCTGCAATCGGACAGCGACAAGCTCACGGTCGATGCCGGTGAAGCGCTGTTTGACAGCGCCAAGTGGGGGGCGCTCTGGTTGATGCACATTGCGCGGGCCCGAACTGTGGCGATCGGTCGCGGAGAGAATACGGGCAAGACCATCACCTACACGAATGTCGTGCGGGACATTCGCAAGATCGGGGACTGGAATGGCCATGCCACGCGGTATGAAATCCCGGCTGCAGACCTGAAAACATCGGATTCCGATGGTTATGCCCTGGTGTTGCAGGCCTCGAGCGGCGGCAGGATCGGGCCGGTCCTGGCTGCGGTCACGAAGTTTTCCTGGCCAGCCCGCAATGACCCTGCCCCGAAAGAATAGGGCGCGTTCAAGGCTGACTCAGGTGGCCTCGGTGACGCCGCCCGCCTCCAGGCCACGCCGCAGGCGGGTGAAGGCAAGCCTGATACGCGACTTCACAGTTCCAAGCGGCAGGCCGGTCTTTTCGGCAATTTCCGAATGGGATAGCCCCTCGTAAAAGGCAAGGCGAACCAGTTCGAGCTGTTCCTTGGGCAGGTCTGACATCTGGCGCCGCAAAACATCGTCGCGGGACTGCGCATCAATAAGGCTATCTGAATCCGCATTGTTTTCGTCGGCAATATCGAAAATGTAATCCGAAGGGTCGACGAAATCGATCCGATTGCGGCGGGCAGCGTCAATACGGCGGTTGCGGGCGATTCGGTAGAGCCAGGTCGCGACCGAGGATTTCGTCGCATCGAACAGCTCGGCCTTGCGCCACAGCGTGACCATGACGTCCTGCGCCATTTCCTCGGCGCTGGAGCGCTCGGCGCCAAGCCTCTGCAGGTAGCCGTTGATGCGTGGCGCGTAGTAATCGAAGAGCTCTGCGAAGGCTTCCCGGTCACGCCGCTCGGCCACAGCGGCGAGCAGGACCGCATGCTGTTGGGCGAGTGAACTCATATCGGCGTTTTAGGATCCCAGCGTGATGGACCGCAATGTCGCATGTTCCTCTTCAAAGGGGAACCGGACATAGGGTTATCGCAAAGTTAGGATTTCAAGTTCAGTTTGCAAGGCCGGGCCCATGGAGGGACTGCCGTGGCGGGCCTGTCGGAGTATCATGACGTCATGATTCGCAAGACCTGCTCCTCGCTCCTCACCGTGATCGCCGTTCTGGGTATCGGCAGCGTTTCCCTTTTGGGTCCGGCTGCTGCCCAGGACAAGGCCAAGCCTGCCGCAGGCAAGCCCGCGTCCGGCAAGACCGATTCCAAAACCGAGTCCAAGACCAAGCCCGACGCCAAGAAGCCTGAGGCTGCCAAGCCTGCGGCGGCTCCCGCAGCAGCCCAGCCCGGCAAGCCGAGCCCATTGGCGCAATTTGGCGCGTGGGCGGCCTATGCGGCGGGATCCGGCAAGACCAAGACCTGCTATGCGCTTGGCCAGCCGAGTGAGCGCAAGCCTGAGCTCAATCGCGATCCGGCCTATCTCTTCGTGTCGACCCGCCCGGGTGAGGCCGTCCGCAACGAGGTCTCCTTCGTCATGGGCTTCGAGGTGAAGCCCGACGTCACGGTCGTGGCTCAGGTGGGCACGGCCAATTTCGATCTCATCGCCAAGGGCGCGAACCTCTGGGTCAAGAATGCGGCCTCCGAAGGCCAGTTTGTCGAGGCGCTGAAAAAGGGCTCCAAGCTCACGCTGAAGGCGCCTTCCAAAAAGGGTAACCTGACAACTGACACCTATGTTCTGCAGGGGCTCGCGCAGGCGCTCGATCGGGTCCAGAAGGAATGTCCCTGATCGCGGGGTTTCGTGGCGATCGGCGTTTATCGGGATCCCTCTTTCGAGGGCGGCAGACATCACCATAGGTTCATGGTCGAAGGTCGAACCAACCAAAGTTCATAGCTCTTCTGCTTGCTCCCTGCGTGCTGGCTGACGCAATATGCGCCGCACAATTCCAGCACGCCCCGCCGTTCGCCACGATGTGAACGGCTGCCGGGAGGGAGAGACATGTCCGACAAGGTGTACCCCGTCAGCGCAGAGTGGGCACAACGCGCCTACGTGAACAACGACGCCTATAAGGCGATGTATGAGCGCTCGGTGAAGGATCCGAACGGCTTCTGGGGCGAGCACGGCAAGCGCATCGACTGGATCAAGCCCTTCACCAAGGTGAAGAACACCAGCTTCGATCCGCACAACGTCTCGATCAAGTGGTTCGAGGACGGCACCACAAATGTCGCGATGAACTGTGTCGATCGTCATCTCGCCAAGCGTGCCAACCAGACCGCGATCATCTGGGAAGGCGACAATCCGGACGAATCGAAGCACATCACCTATGCGCAACTCGCTGAAGAAGTGGGCAAGTTTGCGAATGTTCTGAAGGCTCATGGCGTCCAGAAGGGCGATACGGTCACCATTTACTTGCCGATGATCCCGGAAGCTGCCTATGCCATGCTCGCCTGCGCGCGCATCGGTGCGGTGCATTCCATCGTGTTTGGTGGCTTCTCGCCGGATTCGCTGGCTGGCCGCATCGAGGGCTGCAAGTCGAAGGTCGTGATCACCGCTGACGAAGGCCTGCGTGGTGGCCGCAAGGTACCGCTGAAAGTGAATGCCGACGAGGCTGCAAGGAAGTGCGGCGACATCGTCAAGTCGGTGCTTGTCGTCAAGCGCACCGGTGGCAAGGTGGCCTGGAACGAAGGCCGCGATTTCTGGTACCACGACGAAGCCGCCAAGGTGTCTGCCGATTGCGCGCCAACGGAAATGAATGCGGAAGATCCGCTGTTCATTCTCTACACATCAGGTTCGACGGGCGCGCCCAAGGGCGTGGTGCATACGACCGGCGGTTATCTGGTCTATGCCTCGATGACGCACCAGTATGTCTTCGACTATCACGAGGGCGATATCTACTGGTGCACGGCGGATGTGGGCTGGGTCACCGGCCACAGCTACATCGTCTATGGCCCGCTCGCCAATGGCGCGACGACGCTGATGTTCGAAGGCATTCCGAACTATCCTTCGGATTCGCGCTTCTGGGATGTCATCGACAAGCACAAGGTCAACATCTTCTACACGGCGCCCACCGCCATCCGCGCGCTGATGCAGAAGGGCGAGGAGCCGGTCAAGCGCACGTCGCGTGCGAGCCTTCGCCTGCTCGGCTCCGTCGGCGAGCCGATCAATCCGGAAGCCTGGGAATGGTATCATCGCGTGGTCGGCGACGACCGTTGCCCCATCGTCGACACCTGGTGGCAGACCGAGACGGGCGGCATTCTGATCACGCCTCTGCCGGGGGCGACGGCGCTGAAGCCGGGCTCCGCCACGCGTCCCTTCTTTGGTGTGCAGCCACAGATCGTCGATGCGGA
>CAISZN010000121.1 GCA_903889985.1 uncultured Hyphomicrobiales bacterium
ACGGCCCGCACGAGATCATCGTCGGGCGGGAAGATCTCCACGACCGGCGCGAGGCGCAGGCGCGACAGGAGGTCGGCGGTCTTGAGACCCCAGAAGTCCGGCCGGGAGACAGCCGTCAGCACGAGCCAGCCCTGCGAGGCCCGCACGAGATTGAGCAGGTGGAAGAAGGCAGCCTCCGCCCCTGCTGTTTCCTGCGCATCCTCGAGCAGCATGGGCTGGCTGGCGACTGCCTGCAGGTCAAGTTCCGACAGGCTGGTCGCCGGCACGATGGCCGCGCCCGCCCGTTCGGCCCAGATGGCCCCCAGATGGCTCTTGCCCGCCCCCGATGGCCCAACCAGCACCAGCACCCGGTCGGGCCAGTCAGGCCAGCGCTCGATCATGTCGAAGGCCAGGCGATTGGATGGGGAAACGAGAAAGTCGTCGCGGCTGTAGCTGGGCTCGACCGGCAGGTCGAGCGGCAGCTGGCGCATGGCGGGGCTCAAGGGGCAGACCCATAGAGCGGGCTGGCGCGATAGCGCCGCACGGCAAAGCGCACCAGCACGCCGATGGCCGCGGACACGGGGACCGCGAGGATCAGCCCGGTGAAGCCAAACAGGGCACCGAAGGCAAAGAGTGAAAACATCAGCCACACCGGGTGCAGGCCGACAGAAGCGCCAACAAGCCGGGGCGTCAGCACATTGCCTTCGAGGAACTGGCCGGTCCCCACCACCACCATGGAAAGCACAAAGAGCCACCAGCTCGGCCAGCCCTGCACGATGGAGATGATGGCAGCGAGCACCAGCGCGGTCAGCGATCCCACATAGGGGATGAAGCTCAGCAGTCCCGAGGTGATGCCGATCAGGAAGCCGAAGTTCAGCCCCACCAGCGACAGGCCAATGCCATACCAGAGACCAAGGAACAGGCAGACCAGCGATTGCCCGCGCAGGAATCCGGCAATGGCGATGTTGATCTCATTGGCCAGCTCATGAACCGTGTCGCGGCTCTTCAGCGGGATGCAGTCGTCGATCGCCTTCACCATCTTGTCCCAGTCGAGCAGGATGTAGAAGGCCACCACGGGTGTCACGACGAGCAGGGAGAAGATCCCGATCAGCGCCTGTCCGCCCGACCAGAGGCTCTGCAGGAAGGACAGCAGGTAGCTGGTCCCCTGGCTGACCAGCTTGCCAAGCGAGTCCTTGATGTCCGACGAGCTCAGGTTTGCATCGATGCCCAGCTTCTCCATCAGCCCGCCTGACAGCCTCTCGCCCAGCGCCCCGCCCTGCTCCACCGCAAGGGTCTGAAGCCGTGTCACCAGCGCCGGAAAACCCTCGATGAAGGCCGCCAGCTGGTGCAGCAGCACAGGCACGAAGAGGATCAGCAACAGGATGAAGACGATGGTGAAGGCCGCAAGGATGACAAGCGAAGCCCCCAGCCGGCCGAGGCCCATGCGTTCCAGCCTGTCCGCAACGGGATCGAGCAGGTAGCCAAGGATCAGCGCCGCCACGAAAGGCAGCAGGATCGCGCTGAACATGTAGAGGAACAGCCCGAGGAAGAGGAGGGCTGCGAGCCAGAAGATGACCTGCCGTTCGATCCGCATGCGACGTCTCAGCTACTCATGTGCTTCAGCCACTGGGCGAGATAGGCTGTCATCGACGCGATCGTCAATGTAGCGACCAGCAGGACCATGACATCAAGCCATGGCGTGATGGAAATGCCGAAGGCCTTGGCGCCAAGGATGGCGCCAGCCAATATGATCTGGACCACCGTATTGGCCTTCGAGATCGGCAGCGGGCGGATCTCGACCGGGCGATGCAGCACCCACGAGATGATCACCGCACCGATGATCATCAGGTCCCGTGAGACCACGAGGACGGCGAGTGTGCGCGGCAGGACACCCAGGACCGCCAGTGTCACATAAATCGACACCAGCAGCGTCTTGTCCGCCAGGGGATCGAGATAGGCGCCCAGTTCGCTCTGCAGCTTGAACCTTTTGGCCAGAAACCCGTCCACCGCATCGGAAATGCCGGCCACCGCGAAGACCACGAAGGCGGCCACCCAGGACTCCGACATGATCAGCGCGATCGTCACCGGCACCAGGATCAGCCGGGCGACGGTGATGAGGTTGGGCAAGCTGTTGAACAAGTTAAAAGAGCTCATTGTCCGACCACCTAGCACGAACAGTGGGCAACCACACGGATATCCAGAACCTTCTGTCCCCGTTTTCCCCCTTCCGATAGATTGCGGAGAAGCCTGACGGGGCTTTTCGTTTGCAAGCAACCGCCGGGCGGGTTAACCCGCGCGGATCGCCAGTGAGCCAGCCGAGCCAAGGGATCGACGATGCAGAACGAAGCCGAGCGCGGCCTCACCTATGCCCAGGCCGGGGTCGACATCGACGCCGGCAACGAGATGGTCGAGCTCATCAAGCCCGCCGTCCGCTCCACCCGCCGCCCCGGTGCAGATGCGGAGATCGGCGGCTTCGGCGGCCTCTTCGACCTCAAGGCTGCCGGCTTCAAGGATCCGATCCTGGTGGCCGCCAATGACGGCGTGGGCACCAAGGTCAAGGTCGCCATCGAGAGCGGCATCCACGACACGGTCGGGATCGATCTCGTGGCCATGTGCGTCAACGACCTGATCGTGCAGGGCGCCGAGCCCCTGTTCTTCCTCGACTACTATGCCACCGGCAAGCTGGAGCCCCGGACCGGGGCTGCCATCGTCCAGGGCATCGCCCGGGGCTGCGTCGAGAGCGGATGCGCACTGATCGGCGGCGAAACCGCAGAAATGCCCGGAATGTATGCGGGCGACGACTACGACCTCGCAGGCTTTGCGGTGGGCGCAGCCGAACGCGGCCGCCTGCTTCCGCGCGGCGACGTGGCCCCCGGCGACGTGGTCTTCGGCCTGCCTTCCTCGGGCGTCCATTCCAACGGCTTCTCGCTGGTCCGACGCATCGTGGCCCATGTGGGGCTTGGCTGGGATGCGCCCGCCCCCTTCGCGCC
>CAISZN010000122.1 GCA_903889985.1 uncultured Hyphomicrobiales bacterium
GCCAGAGAGACTTATTGATTTGCCTTCAGCGCGGGAAGGACTTCTGCCGCAAATCGATCCAGGCAGGTGTCCAGTGGATGGAATTGCAACATGGCAAGGTCAACCCCAATGCGCTCCCATTCCGTGAAACGCTCAATGACCTTGCCCGGTGATCCTATGATCCCAGCGCTGACGCCATTATATGCAGACTTCAATGTCGGATCCGTCAGGGCAGCGGCCTTGTAGTCTGCCGCGAGGGCGATCGCTTCATCGTCTGAATCGGCAAGGATGACGCAAGCACTCAGGCCAAATCGCATGGAGCGGCCAAGTGCCGCGCACTTGCGCCGCATTTCCTTGATTTCATCTTCAACCTTGACGAGGCTCTCTTCATATTTTTCAAAATCGTTGATCGGGTTTACGAACCACAATTCTGCCTCGCGCGCGACGACATCCATCCCATCCTCGACGCGACTTGCAGCATAGATTGGAGGACCTGGCTTTCTGACCGAACGCGTCGGAACCGAACAATGTTCAAAGGAATAGAACTCACCTTTGAAAGTGACGTCGTCCTCTGTCCAGAGCTTCTTGAGCACCCGGATGAACTCCTCCATGCGCCGATATCTCGCGGCTCCAATCTCGATCCATTCCCCGAAGGCGTGAAACTCATGGGGCCGCGTTCCATTGACAATATTGACGCAAAACCGACCGCCACTGATCCTGTCCAGTGAAACGGCCTGTTTTGCGACCACACGTGGATCAATGATCCCAGGATGTACTGCAGCCATGATCTCGATTGTGTGCGTGTGGGCGGCAATAGCCGTCGCAAGAATCCAGGAATCAAGGTCCGGACCTAAAAACCGCTGTGCGATCAGGGTAATCGCAAACCCAAGGTCTTCTGCTCGCTTTATAAGCTTGAGTGACTCAAGGTAATTTGAATCGACCCCGCCACCCTGCTCCGTCAGGGACTTGAAGGCTGGCGCAAAAGGACCTTGAGGCCTGATACTCAAAGGAGCAGGACACCAAATTCCGAGTTGCATGACAAAACCTCAGCCAAGCCTTGATAACGGGTTCCAACACTTTACTTAAAAGCGGTGGATCCTAACACAATAAATTTGCTGGCTGACTTGTAAGCCCCCAACCAATTGTCAGGTGTCTTGGCGGAGGGCCTTGAGTCCCAACCTCGACGTTTTTCCGATACTCCGAGGATCAATGGCAGGTCAGCTGAATACCAGCAGAACTCGCCGAACGTATGTATTGAAATCTAGCCAAGACGGCCGAAATTCTGACTTGAAGGCAATATCAAAAATGACACTCTGAAGCTGGCTACAGCTCATACTGGCCGAGAGCTTTAGTCTGACCTCGTGTCAGATCAAACCAGCTTGGTAAAATCAGAAATAATCAAATAAAACAAAAGCACTCCAACTTGCTTCTGAACTGCCGAGGTACCGACTGAGATCAATCAACTGCAAAAGCTGCAATTTCAGCATACCCCTGAACGCTTATTTCATAAGCGAAAATCCACCGTGTAAGCAGAATTTTCCGACAAGCAGTCTCTTTGATTCCGCCTCATTGTAGTGATGATGAGCCGAGGGTCACCTCATGGGATCTGGCATGATTGACCATCTCGACATTTGAACAATTGTCCATTCCCGCGCAGATCAGCTCAATTATGGGAGAACTTCACGACCTTATCCGGGAGGCGACTCACAGAGTGACACCAACCCTGTGGCATGACAGTACGGGAAGGTATTTCCTTCATGCGTTTGGCATTGACGAAATGAGCGAAGTCGAAGCAAAATCTCAAAAACAAACGTTAGGGTGGGAAGCAATGGATCGTCGCAAATTCATCCTTGGCACCGGAAGTGTCACGCTGGCTGGGGTCGCACCATCAGGTCCATCGTTCGGGCAAACCCCTCAGAGAAAGCGCACCATCGTTGACGCACAAATTCATATGTGGCGTCCGAATTCTGCTGAAAAGCCCTGGGTCCCCGGAACCCGGCCCCAAATCTGGGAGCCCATGTCAATCGAACGCGTCATTGCCATGATCGATGACGCTGGTGTTGAGCGCATTGTCGTTGTTCCACCAACCCTTGAAGGCGAACGCTATGACTATGGGCAAGAGGCTGCACGTCGCTATCCTGGCCGCTTCGCAACAATGGGCCACGTTCGGCTTGAGGATCGCAATGAAGTCAATCGCCTTGCAACATGGCGGCAGCAACCGGCACTCCTGGGTGTGCGCCTCAACATTGTCGGTGAACAGGAGAAGTTTCTGATCGATGGGGCATCTGACTGGTTCTGGGCCGCGGCGCAGCAATATGGAATACCCGTGATGTTCCTGACCCGGGGCAAACTTGCCTTGTTTGGGCCCATTGCTGAGCGGTTCCCGAAGCTATCCCTGATCATTGATCACATGGGGGTCTCATCTGAGGCCCTGCAACAGGGGCTCATGTCAGAGACCATCAAAACCGCAGCTGCATTGGCAAAATATCCAAATATTGCGGTGAAACTATCAGCGACGCCGCTGTTTTCGAAGGAGGCCTATCCCTGGCATGACATGGATGACAACATCCACCGGCTGTTTGACGCCTATGGCCCGAAGAGGTGCTTCTGGGGGACAGACGTCACGAACTCCTATGCCAAAGCCAGCTATCGCCAGCGCGTCACGCATTTTACAGAAGAGCTGAAATTCTTATCTCAGGATGATCTCGACTGGGTGATGGGAAGGGCACTCCTCGAGCGGCTCAGATGGTCTTGAGAGCTGATTGCTCCTGCTGAGCCATCAACTCATCAGTCTAATCAGTCAAATCGAGCGCTTCTCCTATGATTGAACCCAGACACCACCGTCATCCTTCCGCAAAGCCAATGATTCAGAAATATCCAGCAACATCGTCAACGTGTACCGGGATCCGTAATAGTACTCACATGTGCTGAAACGATTTTCCATCCCTCTGGAAAGCGCACCCAGACTTGTGTTGCGCGACCAATTCTTCCTCCCTCCGATCGTGTCATACTCGATGTCGTTGCAAAATCACGACCGAAGGTTGCGATCACGAAGCGTTCGCGAGCACCCGATCCCGATGTCGCTCTCGATTTCGAAACGGTTCGGTATGCATTGATTTCATCTGAGCCAAAGAGATTCTCAGCGTTACCGAACCGCACAGTCAATGGGCTTTGGCGAAACCATGCCTGGACAGCAGGAACGTCATTTGCCCGGAGTGAGGCGTAGTAGCCTTCAAAAGCTTGCTGAACTTCGGCAACCACCTGTGGGTCGTTAAACCGCAGGTCTTCAGCATTGCAATATGAAACTGATGACGAAAGCAGGAGTCCTGCACCAAGGAGCATGGCGAATATATTCGTCAGAATGACCCGCATGTTTTCCACTCACAGTTTGATGCCTAAAGCCCATGATGAAAAGGCACAGCTGGCTTTTCAGGGACATGAGATCAATACCAGATTGATTTGAACCTTTGCAACATAACCTGCAAACCTTCGAAACATCGGCGACGAACGAGGAGATCATTCAACAAACGATACTTATGATGAGTTTGGCGATAGAGTTGAAGACAGCGCAGTTTGCGTAAAGAACTTTAGCTGTCGCGGCGCCATAAGCATCGGCAGTTATTGCACAAGCTCCTGGTCTTTTTTGATCTTGCCCAAGTGTCCCCTGTTGGGAGAGATCCTGTTCGTGCGTTTCAGCGGCTACCACCATGGATGCCGCCTTTACAGTGATGTGCGGGAGAATCCTCAACCATTCGGCGTAGCATTCCAAGCTCCGTATCGGGCATTCGGTTGAAAGGCTCCTGAGGACTGAAGCAGTGCTGAGGTCTGCAAAAAGCTAAAGCCGGGGATGATGATTTTGGTGCGGATGTGACGGGTAGAAGCATGGCAGGACCGTGTGAGATCGATCCAGAGGAATGCCTTGTCAGCAATCAACATTGGGAGCCCTGATTTAAGGGATTGCGATAAACCCGTTTGGTACGATTTTCGCTTATCAGAATTATTAGCTCTTGAGGCCAGCCAATGAACAGATTCGGACAAAGCCTGTTTCTCATCATGAGTCTTGGCCTCAGCTCTCACCAAGCAAGATCTGCTGATTGGTATGCAGGCAAGACGGTCACGATCATTGTCGGAAGTGACGTGGGGGGCGGCTATGATGCCTATGCGCGCCTCATCGCGCGGTATCTTCCAGCTGCAATACCTGGACATCCAAATGTTGTGGTGCAGAACATGCCAGGGGCTGGAAGCGCTACGGCGGCGGGCTATGTCTACAAAATCGCACCCAAGGATGGGACGGTCATTGCCGCGATATCTCCCGATGCGCTTGTCGCGCCTCTGTTTGATCAGCATCCCATCGCGACATACGACCCTACCAAATTCGCCTATCTGGGAAGTGCCGACAATGGAGCACGGCTGTGCGTGACTTACGAGGCTTCAAAGATTAAAACAGCGAATGATGCCAAGTATTTGAGTGCCATTATTGGAGCGGCTGGGACCGGCAGCTCATCCAGCGACTATGCTCTACTCCACAAGGCAACCGCAGAGCTGAAATTCAATATTGTGGCGGGATACAAGGGAACTGCTGATCTGCTGCTGGCTATGGAACGAGGCGAGATTGACGGGTTTTGCGGCGTCGACTGGTCAAGCTTCAAGTCCGCAAGACCAAACTGGGTTCGCGACGGAAAAGTTCACCTCCTTTTTAGTGTTGGAGGGCAGTCGAATTCGGAGCTTGCAGCGCTCGGCGTTCCAAGCGCTTACGACTTTGTTCCTGATCCCGAGAATAGGGCCATCGTTGAGCTCATTACCGCCCAGCAGGTCTTTTCAAGGCCTTTTGCCCTCTCACCAAGCGTACCGGAGGATAAGGTCGAGATTTTGCGTGCTGCATTTGACGCCGTGATGAAATCAGCTGACGTCATCGCTGATGCAAACAAAAGTGGCCTTTCATTCGCGCCAACCTCAGCAGCTGATATTCAGGAAAGTATTTTGAAGGCTTATGGGTCTTCACCGGTTCTCATCGATCGCGCGAAGAAAATACTTAATCATTGAGCTATTCAAGAGATCTATCCATGAGTGGACCCGGCATCTTCCATATCATCTCAAGCGATGAATCTCGATGACAGCTCTCGGTGATTTGCCAGAGCCACGAGGCACCTGAGGTTGGCCGCTTCAGAGAACTCAGGCTTCTCTTTAGACCGCACAGAATCTGAATGAGGAAGGCATCGCTCATGCAATGCTGAATAAGAGGCTAGTGCCAAGCTGCGAGATGAGTCTGTTCCTGAGCGGGCCCTCTCACGAGCGCAAGCACCGATTTGGATCGTTTCTGGTGACTGAAATTTGGTGTGGTTGCATACCCGGGCTTGGTGCCTGAGAAGCGTCTTGCATAAGGGCGCGAGCAGCGCGCAGATCCGTGAGCA
>CAISZN010000123.1 GCA_903889985.1 uncultured Hyphomicrobiales bacterium
CGCGTGCAGGTTACGGGCGAAGTCCACCGCGCCCTGAACGTCCATCTGCATGGCCGTGCGCATGTATTCCTTCACTGCCAGAGTGGCCGGCGGGGCCGTGCGCAGGATGGCCTCGCAGGTCTCCTTCAGCGCCTCCTCGGCCTTGTCGCGCGGCACGATGTCGCCCACGAGCCCAAAGGCCAGCGCGCGCTCCGGGCCGATAACCTGCGACGTATAGACCATGTGGGTGAGGCCCTTGCGGGGCATGCGGTCGATCAGCGAGGAAAGCACCATGGTGGGCATGATGCGATGGGCCATCTCCGGGATCTGGAAACGGGCATCTTCCGTCGCGATCGTCAGGTCTGACAGGGCGGCCAGCGCGCAGCCGAAGCCCAGCGCGCGGCCCTGAACCAGCGCCACGACGGGCACGGACATTTTCCGGAAGGCGCCATAGCAGTCGAAGATCACCTCCGTCGCCCGGCGCCGTGCCAGCGCCTCCGGCGGCACGTCGGTGCGCGCGCGCCCGGCCGCACGGCCAGTGCAGAAATCCGCGCCCGCGCCGCGCAGCACGACGAGGCGATGGCTGTCCTCCGCCGAGAGCAGGATCTGCGTCAGTTCGGCCGCCATGTCGTCGGAGACGCCGTTGCCATCTTCCGGGCGGTTCAGGGTGATGTGCAGGATCTCGCCTTCGCTGCGGGTGAGAATCTCGTTGCTCATGGTCGTCTCCCGGATTGTCGGACTGCTGCCTGTGGCCGATTTCGGCGGCACCGTATCGGCGGGCCCCTGAAGCGTCAAACCGGCGCTTGCTTGACTTCGCGCGCGGCGAGCACCTACCACTGCCCCAGCAGCATTTGCTTCATAGAGACATGAAAATGCACAAGGGTTGGACCGGCGCGCGCGTGCCGAAAATCGGCGATCCCGTCCCCCGCAAGGAGGATGAGCGGCTGCTGAAGGGCCGTGGCCAGTTCAGCGACGATCTCAACCTGCCGAACCAGCTTCATGCCGTGATCGTGCGATCACCCCATGCCCATGCGCTGCTGAAGGCCATTGACAAGGGGCCAGCGCTGGCCATGCCGGGTGTCGTGGCCGTGCTGACCGGTGAGGATGCCGCTGTCGATGGACTCAAACCCGTGCCCCACGGGGCCGTGCTCAGCGGCTCGCTCGACATTGCGCTCGTGCACAAGCATGGCGCGCCCTTCATCGGCCGGCCGAAGGTGCTCACAACCGATCGCGTGCGCTTCACCGGCGAGGCCATCGCCATGGTCGTTGCGCAGACCTGCGCGCAGGCCCGCGATGCAGCCGAACAGCTCGCAGTGGACTATGAGATCCTGCCAGCCGTCACACGCGCCATTCGTGCGGTTGAAGCCGACAGCCCCATCCTGCATCCCGCTGCTGGCAGCAACATCGCGCTGGATGCCGATGTCGGTGACGAGGCAGCGACGGATGCTGCCTTCGCCAGTGCCGCGCATCGCGTGTCGCTCACCACATGGATCCAGCGCGTCACCGGCGTGCCCATGGAGCCGCGTGCGGCGGTGGCAGAGTTTGTCACTTCGGAAAATCGCTACGTCCTGCATGCGGGCAGCGGCAATGCTGTGCGCCAGAAGCGCGAGCTGGCGACGATCCTTGGCATCGACGAGGAGAGGGTGCGCGTCATCGCCAAGGATGTCGGCGGCAACTTCGGAACGCGCAACGCCTTCTATCCTGAGTTTGCGCTTGTTGCATGGGCAGCGAAGAAACTCGGTCGTCCTGTGAAATGGACCTGCGACCGGTCGGAGGCCTTCCTCTCCGACTATCAGGGCCGCGATCTCGAAGTGACGGCGGAACTCGCCCTCGACAAGGATGGCAATTTTCTTGCCCTCCGCAGCACAAATCTGAGCAATGTGGGCGCCTATTCGGTGAGCTATGGCCCGCTCACCAAGGGCGTCGAGCTGATGACGGGCGTCTATCGCGTGCCGGCCGCGCGGGTGAACGGCAAGGCGGTCTTTTCCAACACGCCGCCGATCAATTCCTACCGCAGCTCGGGCCGTCCCGAAGCCATGTTCGTTATCGAGCGGCTGATTGATCTGGCCGCGCAAAAAGGCGGCTTCGATCGCGTGGCGCTTCGCCGCAGGAATATCGTGCGTGAGGATGAGCAGCCCTATCGCAATGCCATGGGCCTGACCTATGACAATGGCGTCTATGAGCGGGTCATGGACCGGGCGCTGGAAGCGGCCAACTGGGCAGGCTTTGAAGCGCGCCGTGCAGCGGCTCACGCCAAGGGGCTGCGGCGCGGCATTGCGGTCGCCAATTACATCGAGATCGCCAGCGGCATCCCGCGCGAGCGTGCGGATGTGACGATCACTCCTACCGGGCGAATCGAGGTTGTCATCGGCACGCTGTCGAGCGGGCAGGGGCATGAGACGAGCTTTGCCCAGTTGATCACCGAGGCCTTTGGCGTGAGCCTCGACGAGGTTGTGCTGGTGCAGGGTGACACGGACCGCGTGAAGGCCGGCGGAGGCTCCCATGCGGGACGCTCCATGCGCCTTGCGGGCGTGGTGATCGGCAAGGCTTCGGTGGCCATCATGGCGCGGGCCAGCGAGATCGCTGCTCTGGAACTCGGCATTGATGCCAGCGCGCTCGACTATCACGACGGGCGCTTCTGGCAGAAAGAGTCCAACCGCTCGCTTGGTCTCTATGACGTGGCTGCACTGGCGCAGTCGTCAGAGAGAATTCCCGCCGATCAGCGCGGGCCGCTGACTGCCACGTGTGACGAGGCGGCGAAACATGCGGCCTTTCCTTTCGGTGCCCATGTCTGCGAAGTTGAGATAGATCCGCATACCGGCGAGCTGGAGATCGTTCACTACGTGGCCGTCGATGACGTGGGCCGCGCGGTCAATCCGCTGATCCTGCACGGGCAGGCTCATGGGGCGATCACGCAGGGGTTGGGGCAGGCGCTCAGCGAGATCTGCGCCTATGATCCGCATAGCGGCCAGCTCCTGTCGGGCTCCTTCATGGACTACACCATGCCGCGCGCCCATACGGTGCCGCATTACGAGACCATCATCAGCGAGATCCCGGCCCCCACCAATCCGCTTGGCATCCGGGCGGGCGGCGAAGGTGGCACGACGCCCGCGCTTGCCGTCATCGTCAATGCGGCGGTCGATGCGCTGGCGGAATATGGCATCGAGCATCTCGAAATGCCGCTGACCAGCGAGCGCATCTGGCGCGCCATTCAAGCGATGCGGTAACGCGCGATCACGTCCTCATCGACGGTGATTCCAAGCCCCGGACCGTCGGGAAGGGTGAAGGCCCCATCCTGTGGCATAGCCACCGTGCCAATGGGGTTGGCCTCCACATCCGCGAAATAGAATTCGCAGGCGGTCTCATGCTCCATCACGGCGCAGATATGCAGCGTCGCAACGAGCGCCGGTCCAAAGAGCGGCGAATGCGGGTGGAATTCGACGTCAGCTGCCTCGCACAGGTGCATGGCCTCCATCATGGCGCCAATGCCACCCATCTTTGCGACGTCGGGCTGCAGGATGTCGACCGCGCCGATTTGTAGCATGTGGCGCACATCCATGATGTTGCCGATGTTCTCACCCGCCGCGATGGGGATGCCGCGCCCGCGCAGGCTCCTGAGCCCATTATAGTCATCGGGCGGGAAGATGGGTTCCTCCAGCCAGGCCAGCCCGAAACCTTCCAGCTCATCCACCATGTGGCTCGCCTCGTCCGGCGTCCAGGTGCAGTTGGTGTCGAGCATGATCTGCACATGGGGCCCCAGCGTGTAGCGCGCGGCCGCCACGGCCTCGATGGTGCGCTCGTGCAGCTTTACGTGCCTGTAGCCGCGCTCCAGTGCGCGTGTGCAGCCCATGGCGACCTGCTCGGGCGTGTTGAGGCGCAGCAGGCTCGCATAGGCCGGAATGCTGGTGCGCTTCGCGCCGCCCAGCAGCTCATGCAGGGGCTTGCCCAGTGCCTTGCCCTTGAGGTCCCACAGGGCGATCTCCAGACCCGAGAGCGCATAGGCTACCGGCCCATTGCGTGACATGTTCTGGGTGCGCTTCCACAGGTCAATCATCAGCGCGTCGATGTCATCCGCCTCCATGCCAATTGCGAGCGGCGCGACCACGCGCTCGATGGCAAGCTGGCTCATGGTGCAGGTGCCAAAGCCGAAGGCTTCGCCCCAGCCCACCAGCCCTGTGTCGGTCTCGACGCGCACATAAACTGCGTCCTGCGTGGTGCGGCCCGAGCCTGTCGCCAGTGGCCGCTTGGGCGCGCCATGGTCATAGGGAACCGCGATGAG
>CAISZN010000124.1 GCA_903889985.1 uncultured Hyphomicrobiales bacterium
AGCGTCAAGCACGTGCACGCGAACTCTGTAAGCTTGTTGGCATCGCAGGCTTCGAGACACGCTGGCCCAAGGAGCTGTCAGGCGGAATGCGCCAGCGAGCAGCCATCGCAAGAGCACTCTCCTACGATCCGAAAATCCTGTTGATGGACGAGCCCTTTGGTGCCCTTGATGCGATGACCCGTGACCAGATGAATCTGGAGCTGCAACGGATCTTCCTCGAAACCGGGAAGACTATTGTCCTCGTGACCCATTCTATCACAGAAGCCGTTTTCCTTGCGGACCGTATCGTGTTGCTCTCCCCACGACCTGGCCGCATCGACACTATTGTTGATGTGCCATTGTCACGGGCCCGGAGCCTCGATGTCCAGGCACAACCTCTGTTCCAGGACATTGCTGGACGTTTGCGGCATCGCCTTGTCGAGATTTCATGATGTCCTCCACAGAGAACAAAACAACCTCCGTCGCTCCGCCTCCCGCACTGCTCGAACGCCGCCGCAGCATGCGAGAAACCCTACTGCCGTGGATCACGACGCCACTTCTGCTTTTGGTCCTGATCGCAGTTTGGCACATCTATGTCACGACGACCAATCTCTCCGCCTTCATATTGCCTGCACCAGCAAAGGTCTGGGACGCATGGCTCGACATGCTCACATCATCGCGATCCTGGGGCCATACCTGGATGACCGTTTATGTGACTATTGTGGGCTTTGCATGGGCACTTGTAATCGGCGTAACGCTTGGCGTGGTTCTGGGCAGGGTGCGTTGGCTGGAGCTCACGCTCAATCCCTTCATCATAGCTACACAGGTTATCCCGAAGGTCGCTCTCTTGCCCCTGTTCATCGTCTGGTTTGGTTTTGGGATGACCTCGAAAGTGATCGTTGCGGCCGTCCTCGCCTTCTTCCCGATTCTCACCAACACAATCCTCGGCGTGAAATCGGTAGACAGCGGGCATCGCGATGTCATGACCAGTCTGAACGCGTCAAATTGGCAGGTTTTTCGACGTCTCGAACTGCCCTCTTCCCTGCCATATATTCTTTCCGGCATGGAGATCGGCGTTGTCCTCGCGATCATCGGGGCCATCGTTGGAGAGTATCTTGGAGGCAATGCCGGACTTGGCTATATGCTCGTCGCGAAAATGAACGGCTATGAAACTGACGGACTCTTCGCGGTCATCCTGCAGATGACGCTACTTGGCTTCGTCTTCTATTTTGCAACTGGAGCGCTGCGGCGCATTATGATCCCTTGGCACCAATCGGTATCGCTCAGGTGATTCTGGCACCCTGACGCAAGCCATCTATCATGGATGACTTCAGCAGATAGTCATGCAGCCGCGTCCGGTCGGCACAGATGGCATTTAGCTCTCCAAGCATTTCGAGCCGCCGGTCGTGATCCTTCTCGCGCATACGTGCTCGATTGCGGTCGGCTTGCGCGATGATTTGGTCACGAGCAATCGGCCGGCGGCGCCGATCATAGAGATCAAGGCGCTCAACCGAAGCCCCCTTCTGCAACATATCAACGATGGCTGCCACGAGCTCAAAGGCGTCATGCAACCCGCCATTGAGCCCCATGCCGCCTGACGGACTGTTGAGATGCGCTGCATCCCCCGCGAGAGCCACGCGACCAATGCGATAGGCTGGTACGATGCGCTGATGCACGCGGTAAGGCCGCATCTCCCGAAGGTCCCAGCGTTCGGAACGCGGGACAACATCGTTCATGCTCGCCTGAATAAGCGCCTCTTCGAGCTGCTCCTCAGGAGTCAGATCCTCACGAGGATAGATGGAGACACGCCAGCGACCAGGTACCTTCAAAAGGCTGAAATTGCCCCCGTGCTTCCAGCAATAGGTGACATTTGAGAGCCCCTCAAGATGATCTTCAAATGGAAACTGCGTCGTGACCAGTAGCGTCGTCTCAGGATAGGTCTCTCCTTCAAAGGGCACGCCAATGGCCTTGCGCACGAAACTCCGAGCGCCATCCGCGCCAACGCAGAGCCTTGCTCGCACCATTCTGCGCTCGCCGGCCCTCTCGACCTCAAGCGTAACACCGTCCTCGTCCTGCTGGAGCCCAATTGCAACCGTACCAAAGCTGACGCTAGCCTTGGGCTCACTCTGCAGGGCTGCGAACAGAGCTCTTGAAAGTTTCCATTGTTCAACCTGCAGGCGATATGGATGACTCGTATCCTCGCTGAGAACGGAAAGATCGAAGACGGCGCGCTCACCCGTGGGATGCAGGCGTATCTGCCAGTGAGGGCAAACCAGCCCCTGCTCCAGGAGGACCTTCGTGATGCCGAGTGGCTCCAGCATGTCGAGCGTTGGTGGATGAAAGGTCGAGGCCCTCAGGTCATCGGAAATAGCAGGCTCGGCCTCGAAGACCTGCACTGAAATTCCGGCTCGGGCGAGCAGCAGTGCTGCACAAAGGCCAACGGGCCCCCCCCCCGAGATCACGACCTCGCAATCGACTCTGCCTGTCATGGCGTCCTGCATCTCAGTTGACGTTGTCTTATACTTAAGACAACCTCCAAAGGCCGTCAAAACCAACCTATGGCGATGCCCGGAGCGAATATATGAGCAGCCGACGCGCTTTCCTTCGTGCCGCCGCGGGCACAAGTGCCTTCCTCGCAGCCCCCGCCATCCTTCGCGCTCAGACCAGCAAAAGCCTCGTCATGATGACACCTTTCGGGTTCATCCCTGATTTTATCGAGATGATGAATGCCATTTCGGGCGGTCACTATGCCGCACAAGGCATCGATGCAAAACTCCTAGGTGGACAAGGCATGGCACAGCCTATTCAGCAGCTGATCACTGGCCAGGCGCATTTCATACGCGCCTCTGGAATCGACGTGATGCGGGCAATAGCAACGACCAAGGTACCATTGGTCTCCATCGCGACGATCTATCAGGGCTCGACGTTCCATGTCGTGAGCCTGGCTGACAAGCCCGTCAGCAAGGCTGAGGATCTCAAGGGCAAGACTGTCGGCATCGTTTCCGTGGGTGGCTCGACTGAAATCTTTCTCGATCTTATCCTTGCTAAAGGAGGGCTCAAGAAGGAGGACGTGAAGCGCGAGGTCACTGGCAACAGTCCAGGAGCGATGCAGATCATGAAGCAAGGCCGTGTCGACTGCTTCATAGCATCCATTCAGGTTGTCGTCGCACTACAGCGCATGAAGGAAGCTGTGGAGATCTGGTCGACGGACCGATACGCGCCCATGCCCGGCCAGTGTTATGTCACGACCAAGCAACTCATCGAGAGCAAGGATGAACTGCTCACTCGCGCCATGAAAGCGATGCGCGCCTCTGCCGATGAAATCATGACTAAGCCTCTCAAGCCGATTTTCGAGCGCGCAGGAAAGGATTTCGAAATCCCAGGAATTCGCAACATCGATGACCTCGTCGAAGTGGAGAAAGTCACCGCAGAGAAACTCTGGCTGTCCGAAGGACGCGCGAATCTGCTTCGCAACGTGCCCTCACTCTGGAAGAGCGGGGCCGATGCCTTGCGCGAGAATGGTATCGCTGATCCAGGACCATCGGATACTCTCTACACGAATAAATTCATCGACGCCTGATAGTGCAATCAGGCAACCATATCCCGAACCAATGGCATCACCCTGCGGCCATAGAGCTCGATGCATTGTTTCATCTTCTCATGAGAAAGCGGGCCCGCGCTGTATTTCATATCGAAGCGACTCAACCCCAGAGCCTTGACTGTGTTTGCAATCTTGCGCGCGACAGTCTCTGGTGATCCAACGTATAAAGAGCCATGAGCGATCTCATGCTCGAAGTCACGAACACTTAATGGCGGCCAGCCGCGTTCCGCGCCGATGCGATCACGCATGCGCTTGTAGTCTGAATAAAGATCATCACGTGCCTGTTGGTCGGTCGCGGCAACGTAGCCATGCGAATGAACACCAATCGGCAACGCGGGCTTGCCGGTCTCGCTCAAGGCTCGGCGATAAAGATCTGTGAAAGGAATAAAACGCTTCGGATCACCGCCAATGATCGCCAACATCAATGGCAGCCCGTAATGAGCTGCACGCAGAACAGATTGCGGCGAACCACCTACGCCAATCCACGTCATGAGACGTCCAGATTGAGTCTTCGGATGGATTTCCTGATTGCTCAGCGGCGACCGCGTCTCACCTTGCCAGGTCACAGGCCTTTCGGAAAGCACTGCAGCGTAAAGATCGAGCTTCTCATCAAAAAGCTCCTCGTATTTATCGAGGTCGAAGCCAAAGAGGGGAAACGATTCCGTAAAAGATCCCCGTCCAAGAATGACTTCCGCTCGCCCGTTCGAAAGAGCATCCAGTGTCGAAAAGCGCTGAAAGACCCGGATTGGATCATCTGAGGATAGTACCGTTACCGCTGAGCCAAGGCGGATGCGAGTGGTACGCCCGGCAATGGTAGCCAGAATTAACTCAGGGACAGAGACCGCAAAATCGCCGCGATGATGTTCACCAATACCAATGAAATCAACACCGACCTGATCAGCAAGTACTGCCTCTTTAACAATATTGCGGATCACCTCAGCTGCATGCAACGGTCTCAGATCCGGCCCGTCAGTGATGTCACCAAAAGTGTCTAGCCCCAGTTCAATCATATCGCTCACAGTTGATTTACAGATGCATCAGGTCCTAATGCGTCTCAGTTAGATCAAATCCCGATCATCCGAACTGAGCCGAGCCATAAGGGTCAGCTCTTTGTCGATCAACAGACAGAAGACACTATATCGACTTGAAGATAGCCTCAGCCGTTTTGAATGGAAGGAAAAATCGCGTCGAACGTCGGAGCGAGACTTCGATATCCTTGACGTATTGGCCCTCTTCACGCCCTCCTGGGGCGTAAAGAAGCATTCCTCGAAAAACGACGTCCGGCTATTCAGCGTGACGGACGAACCGTCCCTTCGAACTGGACTCGATAACCGGAACGGACGTTCGGCCAGTAGTCCCAAATCGCAAAATGCTGAGTGCAACGATTATCCCAGAATGCAATGGAGTTTTTCAGCCAACGGAAGCGCATCTGCCAGTGTGGCTTGGCGATATGATCGTAAAGCATTTCAAGAACGGCGTTGCTTTCTTCTTTTGACAGTTCGCAAATACGTGTCGTGAAGCCGGGATTCACAAAAAGCAGTTTGCGACCCGTTTCAGGATGACGCGTGATGACCGGATGGATCGCGCGTGGATATTCGTCGACCTTGCCCTTGTCGAAAAGCTTGGCCCCGTCATGCTCTGCCGTCAGGTTTTCCAAAAAATCCTTCATCGGCTGTGACAGCGCGTCATAGGCGGCATAGGCGCTCATGAATAGCGTGTCACCGCCTCCATTCGGTGGCAGGATTTTTTGAATCAGAATTGATCCGTCCGGTGGAATTTCTGCGCAACTCTGATCGGAATGCCAGACCTCGCCAGAGATGCGCTTTGAGTTTTCATCGAAATGCTGCTTGCGGATCGCGGGGAATCCCTCTGCAGGCTTCGACGCAGTTCCGGCGCCACCCAAATGGATATGAACATGGCCAAAATAGCCAGCCAGACGCATCTGGTCTTCGAAGCTGATATCCTGATCCCGGAAAAAGATAACACCGTATTTCAGGAAAGCATCATAAACAGCGCGACGAAGCTCGTCACTGAGTGGCTTCGTCAGATCAATGTTGCCGATCTCAGCTCCGACGTGTGGTGAACAGGGGGTAATTGTGATCTGGCTCATGTTCACGACGTCAACTCCATTGCTCCGCTACAGGACGAACCCGCCGACAATAATTTATCAAGTGTTCAGCCAAGATGCGAGTACCAAGACTCCCGTCAATCGGTGGGCGTCAGTTCCGCCCAGATCTGCTGAACCAAGGCACCAAAACGCGGATCACCACGCAGTGTTCGCGGATCGCGCGGTCGCTCGAACGTGCTCGCGTGTTCGGCGACAATCCTGCCCGGCCTAGGGCTCATCACGATCACCCGGTCGGCCAAAGCAACCGCCTCCTCGATATCGTGGGTCACGAAAACGATGCTCCGGCGTCCTGCTTCCCAGATCCGAAGCAATTCCCGACCCATCACGATCTTGGTCTGGTAGTCCAGCGCTCCAAAGGGCTCGTCCATCAGATAGATGTCAGGCTCATAAGCAAGCAAACGGGCGAGCGATACACGCTGACGCATGCCACCAGACAGGGCAGCAGGATAGTTATTCTCATATCCCTGCAATCGAACCAATTCTAAAAGCGATTCGATCCGCTCCTGATACTTTTCTTTGGGTAGGCCGGAGAGCTCACATCCGACCGATATATTGCTGGCTACAGTAGCCCAAGGCAACAGTGTATCGCGCTGGAACATGAAGCCGATTCTCGGGCGGCCCTGTCTAGGACCATGGACGTGTACTGTGCCGGTCGCCGCAGGTAACAGCCCCGAAACCACCTTCAGAAGAGTAGACTTGCCGCAGCCACTGGGTCCTACAATTGCGACAAATTCACCCTCGCTGACCTGAAGAGACATGTTTTCGACAGCCGTTACGCCTCCGGGAAAGACCACGGAAAGATTCTCGACCGATAGAGTGGGCAGACGGTTGACGGGATCATCACCGCTCATGAGCGCCACCTCGTAAGGCGTGCCGATACGATCGTCACGACATTGTTGGCGACCATGGCGATGGCAATCAGCAGTACGATCCCTGTAAAGACACCTGTCGTGTCCAACTGCCCTGCAGAGCGTTCAATATACCATCCGAGCCCGCGGCTAGACCCAATCAGCTCCCCGACAAGCGCCCCGATCAGGGCGAGGCCAACACCGATACGAAACGATGCCAAAATCCAGCTCAGGATCGCAGGAAGCAACACTCGGTGGATGATATAGCGATCATTCGCGCCCATGGTTCGCATCAGGTCGATTGGCTCACGATCCAAAGCGCGAACGCCCTCCACGACGTTAAGCACAAAGACGAAAACAACCATGGAGAAGGACATCATTACCTTCGCTGGAAGGCCGATGCCAAACCACAGGATGAACAACGGTGCCAGCGCGACGCGTGGCAGGCTGTAAAGACCCATGAACAGAGGCTCAGTAATCTGGGCAGCGCGGGTGTAGCGCGCCATCAACAGACCAATGGACACCCCCACAACGGAGCCGAACGCAAGCCCAAGCCCAGCCTCTGTGAGTGTCGCAGAGATGTGCCATGTCAGATCACCACGCTGCCACAAAAGCCATATGCGTTGGAAGATCAGGCTAGGGCGGCTGGACCAGAATGGATCAAC
Organism: uncultured Hyphomicrobiales bacterium; assembly: GCA_903889985.1. Classification (GTDB taxonomy): domain Bacteria; phylum Pseudomonadota; class Alphaproteobacteria; order Rhizobiales; family Beijerinckiaceae; genus Terripilifer. The sequence goes on from CAISZN010000124.1 coordinate 7,222, forward strand.
CAAATAGGCACCGAGGATTTCCCAAGCCAGCAAGGTGCTGAGCGTGAAAAGTGTCTGTTGGAATAGCAAATTCCCCAACAGTCCGACAGGAGCTTTTCGTTGTCCCTGAGCCTGAGTCGACGAAGCGAAATGATTGGCCATGAAGGACTACCCCGCCTTCGCCAGCATTAATGCAGGACCTGGCTGAAAGCGGAAATCTGCTCGTAGGGAACTGGAGACAGGCCGGGATCGCTGACAGTCAGCATTTTCAACATCAGTTCATAGCCTTCAGGCGCCATTTTGCCATCGGAGGCTAACAGTCGGGGGGCTTCCTGAGCAAGCACGGCACGAAGACTCGGGTCGAGTGCCGGATACATTTCAGCAAGCGCCCTGTCCACGGCCGGACCATCTGAGCGCACCATAGCTTCTGCCTTGATAATTGCGCGAGCAAACCCGCGGGCAGCAGCCTCATTAGCCTTGACCCATCGCTCGACCACAAGAACCCCGAGCGCGGGATAAGATAGCGAGCGGTAATCCTGCACCAGCTTATATTTTCCGGGCTCAGCGAGAGCACCTTGCACATCAGGAGTCGTCAACATGCCAGCTGCAACCGCACCGGTATCAAGTGCAGCCCGCATTGGACCACCAGTTCCAACGCCCGTGATCTCAACATCGCGATCGGGATTAAGGCCCGCTTCGAGCAAGAAGTAGCGGATTGTATTATCAGTGAGGCTTCCCGCAGACGTAATCCCGATCTTCTTGCCCTTCAGGCTCTTGATGTCAGTAACCGGGGAGCTGGTGAGGGCGACAAGTCCATAGCCGTGATGTTCCGTCAATGCCGTGAGCACCAGCCCGCCCTGCCCGCGCGCGCGCAGGCGTACCGCATGATCGGCAGCGCAGATGCAACCTTCCACACTGTCAGACGCCAGTGCCTGAACCGCCGGAGCACCTCCCCGGAAATCCACGATCTCCACCTTGAGATTCTCCGCACTGAATAATCCTTCCCGCATGGCAAGGATGATCGGTAGAGACCCAATGGAGTTCTGGGCCGAAGCCAGGCGGACCACTGTCTGTGCCGCCCCAGGGGCGACCGACAAGGCAAAAAGGGCTGCAGCTGCAAAAGCTTGACGCAGTGAAAACCTAATCATGAGCTGCCAATCCATGTCCATTATTGAAGTGACCGTGCCAGTCTGGCCATACCTGACTGAACTGATAGCCTTTCGACCCAGTACCTGACAAGAGTTTGCCGCAGCGCAGCACTAGCAGGCAAGCAATTCCCCCGCGTGCCTTGAGCCGCCGCATTTGCCCCTAAAGAGCAAAGTCGAGGGCACTTCCAGCAGCCGGTTGCTGTATTTCAGCCCGTAATGCCCTGATGGTCCAACCTGAGCCTGACGCCGGTCGCTTCCGAAATCATCCTCGATGATGACCTTCAAGTGTATGCTCCCAGCCTGAACCATCGCCGCAAATCAACGCTTACTCGAATAGAGGCGCTCATCTGGTGGAGCGATCTCTGTCACCAGATCCCGCACAAGCACTTTCTTCGGCAGCGGACGGAGGGCCGTTACCCCCTCCTTCAGCCTAGTCGTGCAGGCATAGTCGACGGTGCCATCGATCAGCATCATGCATTCCTTGCAAGCGTTGGCGTTGATGCAGGCAAAGCGGAAGGCCAATGTCTGATCCTGATCCCGCCTCAGAATTCGTAGTCCGTCGAGGATCGACTGGCCGGGAACGAAGTCAATCTCGAAATTTTGAACCTCAGCCACTTCGCCTGGCGCGCCGCGTGTGATCGCCAACACCGCTTTCATGCTGCACCCCGCGACGAAAATGGAACAGCGCGTTCGATCGTCAAAGTATCACCCTTTAGAGCCAATACCTGATTGAAAGTCCAATGATCAAGCAAGCTAGGATAATCTTCACGCTGGTGCGCACCCCGACTCTCGGTCCGGGCCAACGCAGGGGTAGCAACGCTGCGCGCAACCATGAGCATGTTACGCAAATCAAGCCAGTCGAGAAGAACCGTATCGAAGCCGCCTTTGCTCGCACGAGGGACTACCCCGAGTTCAATCGTCATTTGCTCCAAACGGGCAAGCGCTGCGCGAAGCTTCTCGTCAGTGCGGAACGGACCAACCTTGTCAGCCATGATCGCCTGAAGATCGACGACTTCCCGTGCCAGGTTAGGGCCATCAACAGGACGCGCACTACGTAGCAATTCAACAGTGGGATTGGCTGCCTTGCCAGACCATGCATGCCCAAGACCCTTTGCTGCCCTGGCTGCACTCTTGCCGGCATTGGCACCAAAAACAAAGGCCTCTGTTAAGGCATTTCCGGACAGCCGATTGGCGCCGTTTGCACCACCGATAGCCTCACCACAGGCAAAAAGACCTGCTACATTGGTTTCCAAGTTCGGTGAAACACGAACCCCACCCATGTGATAATGGGCAATCGGCGCGACCTCAACCGGCTGACGTGTCAAGTCAATGCCATTGGCAGCTAGACGGTCGATAATTGGACCGAAGGCCCGGCGCAATTCCGAATCTGGAATATGCTGGAAGCTGAGATAGGCTCCTCCGGCAGGTGAGCCGCGACCAGCCTCAACTTCCTTAGTGATGGCATAGGTCGCCTGATCACGCGTTAAAACATAGGTACCGTCGCTGCGGGCATCCGTTGAAGCATAGCCATCTTCGAAAGCTTCAAAATTACTATTGAGCAACTGGCCTCCGAGCTTATAGCGGAACGGATCCCACATGATCGGATCCATTCCGACAAGACGCGGGGCAAGGTGACCGATGGGAAAGAACTGGACGAATTCCATGTCAACCAGTTCAGCGCCTGCACGCAGAGCAAGCGCATAACCGTCCCCCCCCATATTGGAGGACGCGCTGTTTCTGCGGTAAAGTCGCGTCAGGCCGCCAGTTGCGATAACGACCGACTTTGAAGCAATTGTAACGATCTCCCCGGACGGCACATGAATGCCGACGGCGCCGCAGGCACGACCGTCGGACACAACAATGTCGACGATCACCAGATCTCCAATGCGACGGATCTCCTGAGCGAGATTGAGCTGGGTTCGCAGCGTACGCGAAACAGCGGGCCCGGTTGCCAGGACATCGACATAGACACAGCGAGGACGGTCATGACCGGGAGCCTGAACCTGAGCAATTTTGTCTCCATCCCGTGCCCATCCGACCTTCCAGGCATCAAGTTCGCGGATCCGGAATGGTCCCTCTTCGCAAACCATGGCGGATAGACGCTCATCGCATAGACCACGCCCGGCAGTCATCGTATCGGCCAAATGGTGCGACCAATGATCCGGAGTCTGTTCACCAAGCGCCGCAGCAACCGTCATTTGAGCCATAACAGTAGCTCCTCCACGCCCGATCAAACTACGATCAGCAAGGATGACGGAGCAGCCAGCACGGCTGGCCTCCATCGCGGCATAGCTACCAGCAGCACCGGCGCCAATGACAAGAACTTCAACTTCAAGATGCATTTGGGTCAACTGCCTCAAAACCACCGCCAGTTGGCGTCATTACAGTGATAGCTTCCCCAGGCTCGATTACAGCCTGAAAGCAGCCGCCCATTTTCTCGATTTGCCCTGTACTGCGTCGAATGAAGGTCGCACCAAGTTCACCATCGCCACCACCGAACAAACCAAACGGAGGTATTCGTCGATGACCGGACAGAAGCGCACAGTCCATTTTCTCCAGGAAGCGAATCGTACGTGACACTCCATCGCCACCACGCCATCGGCCCTTTCCGCCAGAGCCCGCTCGAATATGGAAGTCTTCGAGCACAACCGGGTAGCGGAACTCCAATACTTCCGGATCGGTCAGGCGCGAATTCGTCATATGAGTATGCACGGCATCAGCACCATTAAACCCACGACCTGCTGGAGCGCCAGAGCAGATCGTCTCATAATACTGATAGTGAGCATTGCCAAAAGTAAGATTGTTCATGGTCCCCTGCGCCCCTGCAAGCACACCTAGGGCACCGTATAGGCAGTCTGTCACAGCCTGGCTGACTTCCACATTGCCCGCCACAACCGCCGCTGGATATTGCGGCGCAAGCATAGAACCCTTCGGAACGATAATTTCAATATGTCTCAGGCAACCCGCGTTAAGCGGAATGCGCTCAGGCACCAACGTGCGGAAGACATAAAGTACCGCAGCCTGTGTGACAGGTTCCGGCGCATTGAAGTTATCGGACCGTTGCGGTGACGTCCCAGTGAAATCGACAACGGCACGCCGCGCCTCCTGATCAATTCTGATCGTCACTTGGATGAAACAACCCTGATCCATTTCATAAGTAAAAGAGCAATCATCAAGCTTGGCGATCACTCTGGCAACACTTTCGGCCGCGTTATCCTGCACATGCCGCATGTACGCATGCACAACTTCAAGGCCATAAGATTCGACCATCCGAAGAAGTTCATTCGCACCACGTTGGTTGGCGGCGACCTGCGCTCTCAAATCTGCAATATTTTGAGAAACGTTGCGTACAGGATATCGCGCCCCTGTCAGCAGGGCATGCACCTCATCGGTCAAGAAGCGCCCTTCTTCGACGAGCTTAAAGCCATCTATATAAACGCCCTCTTCGTCGATATGGGTAGCGAGTGGTGACATGGATCCAGGGGCAATGCCGCCGATGTCGGCATGATGCCCTCTGGATGCAACGAAAAAGAGGATCTTCTCCCCAGTGCTATCAAAAACCGGACTGACAACCGTGATATCGGGCAGATGGGTTCCGCCATTGTAGGGCGCATTGATCGCAAAGACATCTCCAGGCCTCATCCGCCCGCCATGTGCCCGGATTACGCTTTCGACCGATTTATCCATGGATCCAAGATGAACCGGAATATGAGGCGCATTTGCAACAAGACTGGCAGTCGCATCAAAGATGGCGCAAGAGAAATCAAGCCGCTCCTTGATGTTCACAGAACTGGCGGTGTTCTGAAGAACCAAACCCATTTGCTCAGCGGCCGACATGAACATGTTGTTGAAAATTTCAAGCATCACCGGATCGGCGCTGACGCTCACGGACTGCATCCGGAGAGCTTCCACTCGACGAAGCAACACATCATTACCACCAGTAATCTCGGCCTCCCAACCAGGCTCGACGACAATGGTCTGGTGAGGCTCAACCAGTATGGCGGGTCCCGAAAATTTCGAACCCGGAGAAAGCTCACGGCGTAGGAACACCGAAGCTTTGTACCAACAACCGTTTGTGAAGATAGACGTTGTCAGATTGGTCGACGGATAGGTAGAGACCGCCTCTCCATGCACTGGTTCGATGACGTGGCCCGGCGCAATAGCCTCAACAGAAACTGATTCAATGACGATTTCACGATCTCTATCGGCAAATCCAAAGCGCTTTCGATGAAGCGTATCGAACGATTCACGCATCGCAACATGGCTGCCGAAGTCAACAATCAAGGTAGAATCAGTACCTGCATATTTCAGATGCGCACGACGTAAAACGATGTGACTTTCAACATGCAGATCCTGACTTGCAAGCTCATCAAGAACTTCCTGACTGAGTACGTCGACCAGACTTGCGACATCAGGAGCCTCGAGAGCAGCCTCAACAGTCTTCTGACGCACAGCGCGAATATCGGCCAAGCCCATGCCATAGGCAGACAACAAACCAGATAGTCGATGAATCAAGACAGTCCGAATTCCAAGGGCGTCAGCAACCAGACAAGCGTGCTGGCCGCCGGCACCACCGAAACACTGCAGCGCATATCGCGTAACATCATAACCACGCTGAACTGAAATTTTCTTGATGGCATTCGCCATGTTCTCTACGGCAATACGTATAAATCCCTCAGCTATGGCTTCTGGCGGCCGACGCTCACCGGATTGCCTCGCAAGGGAAACAAACGCTTCACGCACCGAAATAGCGTCAAGCGGCTGGTCCCCGGTTAACCCAAAAATGCTCGGGAAATAATCAGGATTTAGCTTACCGGTCATAACATTGGCATCAGTTACGGTAAGGGGACCCCCACGGCGATAGCTACAAGGGCCAGGATCAGCCCCCGCAGAATCCGGCCCCACCACGAAACGCCCGCCATCAGCATGAAGGATCGAGCCCCCACCTGCTGCCACTGTGTGGATCAGCATCATCGGAGCACGCAAGCGCACTCCGGCGACCTCCGTCTCGAATGTCCGCTCATATTCAGTGTCGAAATGCGAAACGTCAGTGGAAGTTCCACCCATATCGAAACCGATAACGCGATCAAAGCCTGCCCGCTTTGCTGTCTGTACACAGCCAACAACCCCACCTGCCGGCCCAGATAGAATAGCGTCCCTGCCCTGGAAACGCGCCGCATCTGTCAGACCACCGGACGACATCATGAACATGAGTTTGGTTCGAGGCTCGGTGGAATCAAATTCCCGGGCAACCCGATCCACGTATCGCCTCAAGACAGGAGATAAATAGGCATCGGCCACGGTCGTATCACCGCGACCTACCAACTTCATCAATGGGCTGACTTCATGAGAAGCTGAAACCTGAGTGAACCCAAGGTCGCGAGCAATTTGAGCCACCGCCCGCTCATGATCGGGAAAACGATAGGCATGCATGAAAACGATGGCACAAGAGAAAATTCCCGAAGCAAGAGCTTCCGCGAGTTCGGCACGAACAACCTGCGCATCAAGATCGAGTTCAACCGTCCCATCCGCTCGGACGCGTTCCGCAACTTCAATGACTCTCTCGTAAAGCTGCTCGGGCTTCCGAATGTCCAAAGCAAAAATATCACTGCGAGTCTGATAGCCAATCCGTAACGCATCGCGAAACCCACGCGTCGTAACCAGTAACGTTCTCTCTCCCTTGCGCTCCAGCAAGGCATTGGTAGCTACAGTAGTGCCCATCTTGATGGATTCAATTGATGCAGACGGGATCTTCGAACCAGGAACCAAACCCATGAGGTCACGAATGCCCTGGACTGCGGCGTCATCATATCGAAGCGGATTTTCTGACAGAAGCTTGTGAGCGACCACCTCACCATCCGGACGCCGCCCAATCACGTCGGTAAAGGTTCCACCGCGATCGATCCAGAAATTCCAACGAGCGTCGATATCTAAACCTGTACCACCCGGCATCAAACCATCCTGAAAATTCCACGTGGGCGAGAAGAATTAGCTCATACAGCCGCAAACCAAGTGAAGCAATAGTTGGACCACGCGAGCCAACACTTAGATATCAAACGTTTGGACATCCTGGACGTATATTCAAAATAAAATGCAAACCACATTACGTATAGAGTCACCGACATCGAATGAATCGTCATTTCACGACGCTGAACGTCGGCATCTCCGCAGAACCAAGAGTAGTTTTTCAACCAAACCGACAATACAATCACCTATATTATTTATAATAACAATCAAGATCAATATTGAATGAATTTTTATTCACCATTCTTAGATGTCCAGAACATATCAACAACAACACCATATATGTATAACTCTCAATTGAACAAATGACTTGTAACAAAACACAATTTTGCAGCCCTAAGATCACGCCATCTACATTTCAATGATAGGCAATAAATAGGCCAAAACTCTCCCATATTGAGAATTAGCCTATATTGATTGACGCCGAATTGGCCATACGGAATAACAATAAGACAAATAAAGAACATGAAAATTTGCGGATTTTGGGGTGACGTCAGCAATCAACAATATTGCACTTGCAAAACTTTGAATAATGATTATTTGTGATCCATCGATCGATCGGCTGACTTGATTTGGCTACGCTTTGCGCATGCCGTAACGACCCATCCTTTACTTTCGACGACCTGGCGACCTGCTTAGGCAGGAACGCTTAACTTTTGCTAAGGATCTCCCATGTCTACGGGAACAGTGAAGTGGTTTAATTCCGAAAAAGGCTATGGATTTATCCAACCTGACGATGGCAGCAAGGACGTGTTCGTCCACATCAGCGCAGTGGAGCAGGCCGGGCTGCGTGGCCTCAACGAGGGCCAAAAACTGAGCTTCGAAGTTCAGGCTGACCGCCGCACTGGCAAAAGTTCGGCGGCGCGCCTCGAACTAGCATAATCGGGCACGAAGGCGAGCCGTAATCTGCTCAGATTGCGGAATCGGCCAACGTTTCTTCAACACTGAGGCTCGCAATGATTGTAAGCAAACTCACAGCATCGCGAACCCATGCTTTTGCACTTGGCACAACGGTATACTACCGTGGGCCACGACAACTAGCCCAAGCATTCACCGTTGTGCGCTTGCTTCCCGTCGAACGTGGCGGTCCGCAATATCGACTTCGCTCGGAAACGGGTCAAGAACGTGTGATGGACGAAGCCTTGCTGACTAATTAGGAAAACAATGAGTAACTTTAAAACGCCAGATCTGCACCAGCGTAAAGAAACTGGAGCTGAGGCGAAGAAAGCGCTGCTGTCGAAGTTCTTTGCAGCCGCGGCTGACCCAAAGAGGGCTGAGGCCCAAGCGGCAAGATTGGAAGTAGCGGCTGCACGCGCCATTCGGCGAGCCGAGAAAAAGGTTATTGAAGAACAACGTCAAGCAATATTAGCAGCCGAAGCCGAAAAATTGGCAGCGATGGAAAAGGAATCTCAATTACAGGCTATAGAGATCGAAAAATCTTTGGCAGCCCAAGCTGAAGAAGAAAAATTGGTATTGCTTTCAGAGCAAAAAGCCGCGCGGGATGCACGTTATGCAGCTCGAAAAGCGGCAAAAAAAGAACGGCGAAAAGGCTGACATATAGCAGGCAGTGCTTGCATACAGCCAGGATCCTTAAGTTGAAATGACCTTCTTCAGACACTAGTCGCCAGAATTCATTTGTCAAAATGATGTTTGGCGACTAGTGGACATTGCGTGTTCGCTCATCTTTTCAACGCGCATCGAGCTAGGATCAACTTCGTTCTGATATAAAGAGTTTTCCTCTCACGATCACCAACTCCTTATCCCGAAGCCATTGTCCATGACACTTGCAAAAGCAGCACCCTCTGCAACTCATCACGACAAGTGTCTCTCTTACCAATCATCTCAAAATGGAAAAATAAAAAAGCAACACGACGAACGCGCTTCTTTTAGCAATCAACATGAACGACATCCATATTTCAGAAGCAGTCGCTACCGATGCGCTAGTCAAGAGATTAAATCATGCAGCTCAGAAACTGAAACGGACTGAAGTATTGAGCAAATTCAAGGCCGCTTCGCCAACCTGGACCAATCTTTATCGAAAAAATATTCTGGCGTGTCATTAATTGAAATTGGCAGCCATTTCGCAGCATCATCGAGGAGCGAAAGCTCTCTAGCTGCAACATGAATTTCGGACGATAGAGAAATATGCGACAACCCTAAATCGCGCATCAATGAACCAAGGCTAGGAACGCTATGGAAGGAGACATGTCCATTGCGAGGTGAAGCATACCACCAGTCTTGAGCCAACTGCGTGGGCTTTAAAAGAGTGGAAAATATGATCAATCCATGCGGCTTAAGGATATTCAGCATTTGGTGAAACAGCGCATGCTGATTTGGAACATGCTCAACAACCTCAAATGCAGTTACAACATCAGCTTTATCCATCGGAAACTGCACATTTCCGTAAAATGGATCATAAGATTGCGATTGAAACCCCCGCTCATTCAAGAGAGCTGACAGCACCCCCTCACCGCCACCGAAATCTATCAGATCCCCTGGCGCAAGCACGCATGACAACCAAGCGGAAAGCTTCCTTGGTCGCACATCACCAAAGGGTGGATCACAAAGGTAATAATCAGCGTTATAAATTTCTGATTTGAATTGATCTTCGCTCCAGTGACACAGCTCTTCAAATGCGGCAAATCCACAAACAGTACATTCATAAAGGACGACCTCACCAAGGTTCCGCTCGTATAACCGCCGCCCTTCAAAATAATCGCTACACGATACATTCCGCTCCTTGCGGAGAACAGGCATCGATAATTGATGACAAACCCCGCAAATCAAATAAATCCCCCATTCCTGAAGATTCCCGCCGCATCCGACTTTGCAATAACATACCAAAGAAACAATATGAAGCAATTCGAACGTCACGACGCTGCGGCAAACTACCTTCATTGGATAGTTCAAAATATTCCACAAAAGCATTCGCTCATTGAAATTGAGCATAAATAAACGTCGATCCGTCACACAAAAGCTTTCCGAGCCAACGTTTGTTGCAAACACGCGCACAATTTGCAGCGCCCTCCCCAAACGTCGTATCGACACTCAGGACTCCTTGCGCTCCACACCACACAAAACCTCACGCATCAAATAATTTGGGACCTAACAGTAAAGAACATTCAGAAATGTCATTACACAGGGACTTGCCGCACACAACAGCCCCAAGAGGCCGCATCCTTGGCGATCGGCTTCTGAATAGCCAAGCCCAATACAGGCTGCCGAAAGCACAAACTCGCCAATACATTCGTTTCCGCGATAAAGCCAAATTGGCTTACAGGAAACCAAACGAAGGCGCCCGTCGATATAAAGTGACGTCCATAGCCGATCATTCATATCCAATCAGCCACTTGACGGCTGTTACCATCATCAGATCATACTGAGAAAGTCTCGCAATGCCCAATTCTAAAAGGCTTTCTTTCGGAAGCTTCTGAACTCCTCCATTGAGCCGAACAGGCATTTATCAGGGAGCATCCATTTCAGGGCTCAGATCGATACGTCGCGTAGAAAAGAACCAAAAATGACACTGAATGTAACAAATCCAGTGAACCCGAAACTCAATGCACGCTATTTCTTCTTCAAGAACGCGTCCGTTGTCTGGCTGATACCCTTGCCCTGACCCTGACCCTGCTTATATGCAGACAAAGAATGCTCAGCTTTCTCCGATTTAGGCTTCTTAGCCTCCTTATTTTTCTTTATTTGACCTTTTGCCATCAATTGATTCCTCCCGAATATCAGCCATCATCAGAGCACGTATTCAAATTAATAACCAGCACAATTCTGCTGACACGCCAATAAATAGATATTAATTATCAGATACTTCGATGACAGCGAGCTTTTTAACTTGATCTCTACAGTAAGACTGGCAGCATATCGCTCTCACTACACGCACCATATCTACTTCCGTTGGACCCGGCAGGACAATAATGTTTTTGCAGGAAATAAAACTGTCGAACCATGACCTGAACTTGAGAGAAGGTCACGCCTTTGATCTGGCATTTGTTGGTAAGCTCCATCCCTTCATAGATGCGGAAGCCCTTACTCAATTTCACATTGCGAACGCTGAAGCATTGGGAACCCTTCGGAAGTGTCATTCTGACCTAACGACAGCCCCACGACACCTTACCGAAACAGACGAATACTACCGACACAAAATAGCAGTTCCGCAACACTGAACCCGACCAGCCCTGCAATCGAATAAATGAAGAGCGCGAAATAAGATTCAGCTTTGAGCCTCATTGATATGTCTATGCATCATCATCCCTGACGCGCCCGCGGACTGACCCGAGATCCCTCAATAAATCAGCGGATCACAAATGTTCGATCAGCAGTAATCGGTTGGGTTGGATGATTACAATCCTCTCCCCGATGACCTGAAAATGCCCTCCAGATGGTACCGCTTAAACCGTGGTTCAAAACTCCCACAGCCCACATATGGAACCTCGCTATAGACGAGTATTTTTCAAAATTGTGACGTAGAAAGAATCCGGCAAGACTTCATACTAACATATTGAATTATTATCCTTTTATTTTTCCAATAGACTACCGTGGTGGGAATGACTCATAATTAAGAAGACACGCTACAAAAAGCGCAAAGAGGGACAGGAAACTTCATGTCAGCCACACTCAAAACTCTCATGCAGCGTACCTTGGAACTCGTGCTTACATTGTTTGTCTCGGTCGTAATTTGTCCGACAGCCTCAATCGCGCAATCCCGAACGATCAAATATATTGTTCCCCTCGCGCCTGGAGGGCCAAATGACACAGTCGCCCGTATGGTTGCAGAACAAATTGGGCGAGATGGCGGCCCTACACTTGTCATAGAAAATAGACCCGGGGCGGGCACGGTCATCGGTACCGAGCAAGTTGCTCGATCTTTACCCGACGGAAACACGCTCCTTATGGCGGCCGGTTCATTTGTCGTGAATCCGCATCTTAAGAAATTGAACTATGATCCACTGACCAGCTTTGAACCTATCTGCTATCTTGCAGAATCACCGCAAATGATCGTCGTACCTTCTTCTTCCCCCTTCAAGACCCTTGGAGATCTTATCACAGCTGCGCAGCAAAGGCCTGGTGCCCTGACAATAGCAGCAAACGGTCCCGCGACCACGCAACATGTTCAAATTGAAGCGCTCAAATTTGCTACCAGAGCGAATATCACATTTGTACCATTCCCCGGGGACGGCCCAGCCATGAATTCTGTCCTTGGGGATCAGGTCTCTGCTGCAGCGTTGGATTATGCAACAGCATCTGCCCAATTGAAGGCTGGTACCCTTCGAGGCCTAGTAATCGGCTCCAATGCACGCATACCGGAACTACCTGACGTGCCGACTTTTTCTGAATCCGGGATCAAAGATACGGAATGGGCAGGAACCTTCGGTGTCATGGCACCAGCAAAAACACCGCAGCCGATACTCGAAGAACTCATCGGCTGGTTTTCAAAGGCCCTACAGTCGCCTGATTTGCGCAAAAAATTCGCAAATTTGAGTGTTTTTCCGAAGGGACAATGCGGTTCTGATTATGGCGCGATCGTGCGAAAGCAGTATGAAACCTTCGGACGCTCTATCAGAGCCACAAACTTCAAGATCGATTAGCTTACACGGGCGAATACCCAACGCCATAACGCGCAAACCTCGACTGCAAAGGTACGTCAGGTTAAGACGCCTCAACGATGATAGGTGTTGGGAGACAATGTTTTGATCGTCGGCCCTCCAAAGCAACTTTCAGTCGATTCTGCTGGTACCACACGTTTGATGACAATTCTGAAGCGAACACAATTACAGGGCTTGATATTCATCATTAAGTTGGCTCTTAACCCAATGCATCAAGCGCTTGATGAGTCTATAGCTGATTGAAAATAATATTATGCATCTGGCTTTTGACATCGAAGTCCAGCTGATGAGGGCAATTCAATTGAGATCATACTCGTACCTCAAACTGAGGGACGACATTTTCTAACCGCTGCAACACCATCGATCAACACTTCACCTTAGATTCAAACGCAGCAATCGACCGCAACAGGTTGAGCGATGCTGTGAGGTTTGGAAGGTCGTAGAAATCACTGAGGGTTCTTTTACTCAATTTATTTCAAGGATTTTTCCGTAGGTGACTCTTTAAATCATCAGAATCAAGTGGATCGGTAAGCAGTCATCCCATGCGACTGTATGCCTTCATACTGAAAGTCAATGCATCCAGGCCGCAAAAAAAGAACTAGGAACTAGGGATCAGCGACCATCCAATACGACTTGGACCAATGGGCCTCACAAGGATCAATCCAATATTCAAATCCTATTGATCCCGCTTTTGCTCGCCAAATCGCAGGTTTCGCTGAGTCTTCAATTTCAACACACAAATCTTTAGATTATGAATATCTATGAACTCAACGGTCATATGATGAGATATGGAGTCCTCAAAAGCGCACAGCTTTTATTAAAAGGCAAATACCGGCCGTACATGCAGAGCTCACTTTTCATGAGATAGCCGATTTAGGCAGGGCTCACTTATAGAGCTATAAGGGGTCACCTTCGAATTACTTTCAGAGCAGTCACCTTTTAAGCTCGCATATTCTCGACACCGGTGTCACCCAATGACATGATCATTACGCCATGCAACAGACTCAAGTAAATCTCTTCAATTGCGGGCCAAAGGGCCACTTCAATAATGGTAAGAATGGAGAAGAAACGTAATCAAAGACGATGCAACTCCCATTTGCCTGACAAAGTCATTATTCAATGGTCCTTCTCGATCAATGGCTAAATCAGAGCGCGGAAGCACCGATTTCATATATCGTCTAAAATAAACATTTCACAAATAAGGACCTCTTTCTGGTCAATACTCACGCACGCTTCTGGAGCGTGACGACGCATGTCATTCGAGCTAAGATCATGAAATGCTGAGCTCAGTGTACCCATCCTAGACTGAAAAGAAATATCGTCTCATAGTTCTCCTGAACACTCACAATAGCTGACGCAGGACCAAATGGTAAGCTCAACAGCCGAACACTCAATGAGCTCTCCTAAACCACACCGTGTCATGATTCTTGGGGGAACAGGGACAATTGGACAAGCAGTCGTCCGGGAGCTCATCAGGCGTCAGTACGAAGTTGTCTGCCTTGTGCGTAACAAAGATAATAACCATTCCGATGGTGAGCTAGCCGATCGTTCGCCGTCTCTGAATGGTGCAATCATCCGATATGGAGATATAACTGATTCCGGATCTCTCGCGCGTGACGGATTCAGAGGAGAACCTTTCAACGCTCTAGTGTCATGCTTGGCGTCAAGAACTGGCAACCCCAAGGATGCCTGGAAAATCGATTATCAAGCGCATGTAGATGCCTTGGCAGCATCGCGTGTAGCCGGGCTCTCCCACATTGTTCTATTATCTGCGATTTGCGTCCAAAAGCCACTATTGGAATTCCAAAAGGCAAAGCTTGCTTTCGAAAAGATACTCATTGAGTCTGGACTCACATACTCGATCGTTCGGCCTACGGCCTTTTTTAAGTCGCTCTCTGGCCAAATCGACAGGGTGCGGAGAGGAAAGCCGTTTCTATTATTTGGCAACGGCACAATCACTTCCTGCAAACCAATCAGTGATGACGATCTGGGGAGGTACATTGCCGATTGCCTTGTAGACATGAGCCTCCATAATCGCGTGCTTCCAATCGGGGGCCCAGGTTCGGCTATCACACCTAAACAACAGGGAGAATATCTGTTTGCCCTTCTCGGCAAAAAGCCAAAATTCACACATATACCAGTTGCATTTCTAGACATGATAATTTGGACGCTTCGGATATTAGGAAACTTCATTCCGAGGTTGTCGGAAAAAGCAGAACTCGCACGTATCGGTCGATACTATGCTACGGAATCAATGCTTGTATTGAACCCAAAAACCGGCCAATACGACGCAGATGCGACACCCTCAACGGGCATCGAGACGTTGAAAGATTTCTACTCCCGACTTATTTGCGAAAAAACTAACGTTGACCGGGGTGACCATGCGGTTTTTTAATTTGGATCGAAACTCTTTATAACTCTCAACACTTGCTGAATCAGCTGATCGCGAACGAGCGTACTGCAATAGCACTCGCCATCATTCCGATAACGTAAAGAGGAACTCCAAAACCACTATACCAATATGCTTTCTTGATCGGATCACGAAGCATCTGATTCATCATTAAAGCCTGTATCCCGAGCAGAACCGCTATTATAACTGCCTCAATAGGACGCCCCCAAATCGACAAGAGCACAATAACCAACACCTGCGGCAACGCCATAATCGCACATGCAACCCGAGCGGCGCGGTCAGCCCCTAACAAAACAGGAAGCGAACGAATCCCCATTACGCTGTCACCCTTGATCGCCTTGAAATCATTTAGAGTCATAATTCCGTGAGCACCAGCTCCATAAAGTAAAGCAAGAATAAGAACTTGAGACTGCGGCAATGCCCCTGCAATCATAGCTGCCGCACCGGTGATCCATGCTAAGCTTTCATATGAAAAGCCACATGCAGCATTTCCCAACCAGCCATTGCGCTTCAAACGCAATGGAGGTGCGCTGTAAGCCCACGCAAGGAATAGGCCCGTAATTGTGGCAATACTGACCCATTTTCCGAGCGTGACTGCGACGAGCAACGAAAGAACAGTCCATATGCCAGCAATGTAGAGCCCCCAACGCCCTGGAATCCTGCCTGATGGAATAGGTCGATCAGGTTCATTGATCGCATCGACGTGGCGGTCATACCAATCGTTGATAGCTTGGCTCATGGCGCAGACAAGGGGCCCGGCTAGAATAATACCAGCCAAAGCAGTGTACCAGTTTTCAATTATGGGAGCTCCCGAGGATACAACACCGCAGGCGAACGCCCACATCGGTGGAAACCAAGTGATTGGCTTCAAAAGTTCTAAAACGGCTGATGGAACCGGATATGCGACCTTCGATGAAGTCTTTTCGGGGGTGGCAGGCTCTGTTGTCACTTAGACATTCCCATATTCAGGCGCCCACTGTCCCACAGATTCCTAGGAAAGTCATTATCGGCAATCGAACCACAGTACATAGTAGTTTAGCTGAGATTTTCAATTCGTCCGACCGCGGAGCTTTGATACTTCCTGTAGCTTCTTGGTTTAATGGCTGATCGAGGATTTCAAAATGCTCCTCAACGGGAAGAAGGTTGGAGGGAAACGAAAGGTTGCTCGGGAAACCTAAATTGCTGACCGCACAGAGCCGGCTGGTCGATCGGGCAATTCGTACGACAGAGGTTCAGGAAACTGACTTTTTTAGCTTCGGCCCAGAGGGCCCGCTTGCAGAAAGACAGGGTTAGAAGTTTGAAAGAGCTCATAGCTGAAGCTCTTTGCCTTCAGTGAACAAGCTCAGGTTATCACAAGTGAGAAGATGACAGCCAGGGCGGCCTCCACCGGAAACTTCAAAGGCCAGCGCGTCGCTACGCATATGTGGAACACGAGGGTGCAAAGAGCCCAAGTCCGAACGATACGCTTCTTGAGGCTTCTGGATGCAAGATGCCACTCAGCGATAAAGACGACACGACTCGAGCTCGAAGGCCCGATAACAGCCGAACTTATGGCTCAGTAAGGGCGCAAGATTGACTGGTGATCGGCACATCGCCCGCTGGGATCAAACAGCCTCGGATCAACCCTCGTGAATAACGTATCAGCCTAATCGGCCCGGCCACGATTATACCAATTCGTTTAGCTTCACCCGAGGTCTTTTTCACTTTAGGACCCAGTTCGTGGTCGGCCAAGCCAACCCATACGGCCCGCCCCCAGAACGACTACCAAAGCGATAGGTCATTCCGCACCCTAGAAGTCTTAGCAAAAATGGACGGGTACTCGACCGTTACCATTCGAGCCGATGTTTCAAATATCATTCATTGATGTCGGCGTAGTGGGAGGCTTCCAAGGCTGCGTCCATTTTTCCTTCTCCGAATGTCGCAAAGCAGCAAAAATGACCTCGGGAGGGCTCGCTACAGCAAAAAAGGTTGGGATTGATCATCAATTTTCTTGAAAAACAGCAATGAGAATGGTCATTTTCCACTTCGCTGCGTATAACTCGGCGCCGGTAGTTCCCCTAAATGGAGTGATTCGCATGGCCAAGGCCGCTGCAAAGAAAGCACCTGCTAAAAAGACCGCTGCAGTCAAGAAGGCTGCACCCTCGAAGAGCGCTGCTGCTAAGAAGCCCACAGCAAAGAAGGTTGCTGCCGGCGACGTCATCACCTTGAAGCATCTCGCCGTTGAAATGGCTGGCAAGCACGAGATCCCGATCAGCAAGGCAGTCACAATGCTGACGGAGATGATCGACTCCATTCGCGGCTCTTTGAAAAAGGGTGCAAAAATCCGCATCGTCGGCTTGGGCATTCTTCAGGTGAGAAAGCGTGAAGCTCGCATGGGTCGCAACCCCGCGACTGGCGAAGCAATTAAGATCAAAGCCAGCAAGAAGGTTGCGTTCCGAGCTTCCAAGGAGCTCAAGGAAGCTGTCTGAATTCAATTTTGAATGCCATTTGTGCTGCGCGCCGATCAGGCGCGCAGTATTTTCGTACATGTGTTCTCATATTTTTTTACTATTACAAAAATATAAGGGCTGATATTTCAGATGGTGCATCATGTCGTCTAAGATCGAGACGATCTCTCACAGTCTCACTTCATGAAAGAGACAGTTCTGAACTTCAAATCCTTCAGTTGAGTTGGGTCACTGTTATCAAGTTGGACGTTGAATTTATCCAATCGCCAGCCTTTGAGCGATCGACGTCAGTTGTCTGCTCGTGACAGCTGCTTGCTAAGCCAGGTCAAATCCTGCATTTTGAAATCAAAGGGGGCTCTTGGGCTTCATCTGGGATTTGTACAGGGAGGAAATTATGGATTTTTCCGCGTGGCGAGGAACGCTAGGAATTGTTCGCCCGACCTACCGACCCGGCGGGATGGAAGAGCTAATCAAGATGATGCCCGAAGGCATTGGCGTAATTCCTCTCTTCGCTGATATTCGACAGGGAACGGAGGTTGAGTTCCGAGCAGTACTTGATCGCTATGAAAAAAAAGTCGCCAAGCTCGCTGAGGTCGGCTGCGACGTAGCCAATCCAGCGGGAGCCCCGCCCTTCATGATGCTCGGCTATCATGGTGAAGCAGATCTTATCAAGTCCTGGAAGGCGAAGTACGGCATTCCTATTTTCACGTCTGGCTCAACGCATATCGATGCGCTGCGCTGCTTAAAAGCTGACCGCTTAATCGGTTTTAGTTACTTCCGCGGTGATATCAATAAGATCTACGCGCAATATTTCCTGGACGCAGGCTTCGATGTCATCGACATGGTCGGGTTGGATGCTGACTTTCAGAAAGTTCAGGAGTTCTCGAGCCAGCAGATTTATCGCTGGATCAAACAGAACTTTATGAAAAACCGGAGCGCGCAAGCTATCTACATGCTTGGACCTGCTTGGCGAACTCTCGACATCATCGAAAAGCTCGAACGCGATTGTGGCGTTCCGGTCGTTCACGCAGTACCAGCACAGTGCTGGGATACCCAACGCCATCTCAACGTCAACGAACCTGTGCTCGGTTACGGTCGACTACTTGCCGATATGCTCTAGTCTTTGGAGAACTCCAATGTTCTTGAGACTCATCCTAGGTTGGATGATAGCAGCTTGCAGCTCCATAACTGGGTATGCCGCGGATTTTTATAACGGCAAGGTTATAACCCTTGTCGTCGGCTTCACCCCCGGCGGCACCTATGATCAGATTGCACGCTTCTACGCGCGCAATCTTCCGCGGTTCTTGCCTGGCCATCCAACGGTCGTTGTGCAGAATATGCCAGGGGCCGGCTCGCTCGTGGCAACAGCCCATCTTGCAAATGCGGCTGCACGTGATGGGAGCGTTCTCGGCATCATCGGCGGCGGTAGTGCTCTCGAACCACTACTTGGTAATCAGCAAGCTCGATATGATGCACGCAATTTTGGCTGGATCGGGGGCAAGTCCGGCGATCACTTCATGTGTACGATTTCAAGCCGCAGCGCTGCGAAAACGATCGATGATGCCAAGGTGCGCGAGATCATTGTTGGCTCTACCGGGCCCGGATCGCGCACCATGTCATTTCCAATAGCCTTGAACCAGCTTCTGGGGACGAAGTTCAAGGTTGTCGCCGGGTATCCCGGAGGCAATGAAGTCTCGATGGCCCTCGAGAAGGGAGAGGTCGAAGGCTATTGCGACTGGGCAATCTCTTCCATCCGGCAGAGATCACCGCAATGGATCACAGAAGGAAGAATCCGCTTCCTCACACAGTTTGCTCTCTCGAAACACAAGGATTTTCCAGACCTCCCGCTG
>CAISZN010000125.1 GCA_903889985.1 uncultured Hyphomicrobiales bacterium
CGTGGGGGTCACCGATGGTCAGGCTGCCTATCGGTCCGGTGGCGCGGATGGCTCCTCGGTCCGCTATCAGTTCTCCTTTGGTGAGCTTGCTCGCGAATGCACGGCCGGCAATGGTCAGGTGACCATTCGCGTCGGGGTCTCCGGATATGTTCTGGCCGGTCCTGCCGGTGGTCCGGGCACCTATTCGGTGCCCGTCACCATCCTGGTGAAGAGCCAGGATACGGAAAAGGTCGTGGCCTCTCGCGTGGTGCGCGTCTCGGCAACGATCAAGCCGGGTGAGTCGCAGGCGGCCTTCACCTTTGTGGCCGATCCGATCTCCGTGCCCTATCTGCGGCCTGAGGCCGATCAGGATTACGATATCTTCGTAGGCTTCGATCCGCGCGGTGGCGCAGCCGAAAAACCCGTCCGCAGCAGTCGCAAGCCAAAGCGCGGCTGACCGGACCGGATTTTCAAAAGGTCCGACACATGTGGAAATCTGCCCACGATGGGGTGGGCCGCGTTGACTTGTTGATGCGGTGCACACACCCTCCATTCGTCAGATGATCCCCGCGGAAGAGTCCGGCAGGTGACTGCCGGCGCCGAAGGCGCAACCGCCCCGGAAACGCTCAGGCAAATGGACCGCGTGGGAGATGGCACTCTGGAAAGTGGCGTAGCCTGACGGCTGCGCCCACCGAAGGGCGTAACCACCTTCCGAGGTGGGAAATCTCTCAGGTCCCGGGACAGAGGGGGCATCGATCAGCCTGACCGGCAGGTGGCCGGTGGGCGGAGCTCGATGCCACGACTGCCGGGACTGCCCATGGACCTCCAGAGCGATTCGCCCCCCAAACAGACCGCCCTCCACGGGGCGCATCTTGCCCATGGCGCCCGCATGGTGCCGTTCGCGGGCTATGACATGCCGGTCCAGTACACGGGCATCATCGCCGAGCACCAGCAGACCCGCACCTCCGCAGGCCTCTTCGATGTGTCCCACATGGGGCAGGCCTCGCTGGTAGGCCCGGATCATGAAACGGTTGCCCGTGCACTCGAGGCGCTCTGCCCGGCGGATATCCTGGGCCTCACACCGGGCCGCCAGCGCTATTCGCAGCTGACGATGAGCGATGGCGGAATCCTCGACGATTTCATGGTCACCTGTCCCGCAGCGACAGGTGGGGCTGCGCGTCTGCTGCTCGTGCTCAATGCGTCCCGCAAGGAGATCGACAGTGCTCACATCGCGGCCAATCTGCCGGCCGGCGTGACGCTCGAGCGGCATGAGGATCGTGCGCTCATCGCCCTTCAGGGGCCGAAGTCTGCTGACGTGCTGGGCAAGCTCTCGCCTGGCGTCTGCGCCATGGCCTTCATGGGCGCGGTCAACCGCACCATTGCGGGCATTCCCACCCATGTGTCCCGCAGTGGCTACACCGGCGAGGACGGATACGAAATCTCCGTCGCGGCATCACAGGCGGCTGAACTCTGGGACATGCTGCTCGCTGATCCTGCGGTCGCGCCCATTGGGCTTGGCGCGCGTGATTCGCTGCGTCTTGAAGCAGGCCTCTGCCTCTATGGCCACGACATCGATGAGACGACCTCGCCCGTCGAGGCGGGACTTGTCTGGTCCATCGGCAAACGCCGCCGGGAGCAGGGTGGCTTTCCCGGCGATCAGCGCATTCTGCGCGAGTTGCGCGATGGTCCTGCGCGCCGCCGCGTTGGCCTGGCTCTCGAAGGACGCGCCCCGGCGCGCGAAGGCGCGGAGATCCTCGTTCCCGGTCAGGGCGTCGTTGGCGTCGTCACCTCGGGCGGCTTTGCGCCCTCGCTCAATGCGCCCATTGCCATGGGCTATGTGCCGGCGGCCTTCGCAGCACCCGGCACGCAGGTTGAACTTCTCGTGCGCGGGCGCGGCCTGCCGGCGCGCATCGTCCCCATGCCCTTCTTCCCCCATCGCTATCACCGCTGAGAGACCCCATGAGCGAGACCCGCTACACGAAGGATCACGAATATATCCGGCTCGAGGGCGAGACCGGCACCGTCGGCATTACCGATTATGCGCAGCACGCCTTGGGCGACGTGGTCTTCGTCGAGTTGCCCCAGCCCGGCGCGCAGATCACCAGTGGCGCGCAGGCCGCGGTGGTGGAGAGCGTGAAGGCGGCCAGCGAAGTCTTCGCACCGGTCTCTGGTGAAGTCACGGACGTGAACGGCGCTCTCGAAGGTGAGCCGGGCGCGGTGAATGAAGACCCTGCAGGGCGCGGCTGGTTCTTCAAGCTGAAGCTCACGAACCCATCGGAATTCCAGTCGCTCATGGATGAGGCGTCCTATGCCGCCTATGTGGCGACGCTGAGCTGAGGTGATCCATGCGCTACCTGCCTCTCACGGAAAATGATCGCGGTGACATGCTGACACGCATTGGCGTGCCGCATGTGGATGCGCTCTTTGCCGACGTGCCGAGGGCCAAGCTGCTCGCCCGTGCGCCTGCCTTGCCCAAACACGCCGGCGAACTCGATGTATCGCGCCAGCTCTCGCGCATGGCGTCACGCAATGTGACGGCAGGTTCCGTGCCGTTCTTCGTGGGCGCGGGCGCCTACCGTCATCACGTGCCGGCCTCGGTCGATCATCTTATCCAGCGTTCGGAATTCCTGACCAGCTACACGCCCTATCAGCCCGAGATTTCGCAGGGCACCTTGCAGGTTCTCTTCGAATTCCAGACGCAGGTGGCACTGCTCACCGGCATGGATGTGGCCAATGCCTCCATGTATGACGGCTCGACCGCTGCGGCCGAAGCCGTCCTCATGGCCCATCGTGTCACGAGGCGAAAAAAGGCCGTGCTGTCGGGCGGCCTGCATCCCCACTATGCGGAAACGATCGGCACGCTCTCCCACATGGCGCGCGATGAAGTTGTGTCGCTTGCGCCCGATGTGCATGCAACAGAAGATATCGTCGCCTCCATCGATGCGCAGACCTCCTGTGTCGTGGTGCAGACGCCCGACGTCTTCGGCAACCTGCGCGACCTCTCGGCGATTGCGGCTGCCTGCAAGGCGAAGGGCGCGCTGCTGATCGCAGTCTTCACCGAAGCTGTTTCGCTTGGCCTGTTGCGCGCGCCCGGTGCGATGGGGGCCGACATCGTTGTTGGAGAGGGACAGTCGATCGGCAATGCGCTGAATTTCGGCGGCCCCTATGTGGGTCTCTTTGCGACCAAGCAGGCCTATGTGCGCCAGATGCCCGGACGCCTGTGCGGCCAGACCGTGGATGCGGAAGGTCGGCGCGGCTTCGTGCTGACGCTCTCCACCCGCGAGCAGCACATCCGCCGCGAGAAGGCGACTTCCAACATCTGCACCAACTCCGGCCTTTGCGCGCTGGCCTTCTCGATCCACATGACCCTGCTCGGCGAAGCCGGGTTGCGCAAGCTTGCGAGGCTCAATCATGCGCGCGCCGTCACCTTGGCTGACAGGCTCGCGCGCATTCCCGGTGTCGAGGTGCTGAACGGCAGCTTCTTCAACGAATTCACGCTGCGGCTCAAGGGCGATGCGGCGGAGGTTGTCGAGAAGCTCGCCGCGCGCGGTGTTCTGGGCGGTGTTCCTGTCTCGCGACTTCTGCCGAAGGCCGGGCTCGACAATCTGCTCATCGTCGCCAGCACGGAAACCAACACGTCGGCGGATCAGGAAGCCTTTGTTGCGGCTCTGAAGGGAGTTCTGTGATGCATTCAAGAGGACGCCCCACACAGGCAGGCGATGCCACGGGCATCGAGCGCGAGACCTTCACCTCCAACCGCGCCCTGCAGATGGAAGAAGCCCTGCTGTTTGAAATCGGCCGCACGGAAACCAGCGGTGTCGACCTGGACGACGTGCCGGATGTGGCCGCGCGACTTGGCGGATTGGAGCGGGTGGAGCCCATCGGCCTGCCGGGCCTCTCCGAGCCAGAGACCCTGCGCCACTACGTGCGGCTGTCGCAGAAGAACTATGCGATTGATTCGGGGCTCTATCCGCTGGGCTCCTGCACCATGAAGCACAATCCACGCCTCAACGAGGCCATGGCGCGACTGCCGGGCTTCAGCGATGTGCATCCGCTCCAGCCCGCGTCCACCGTGCAGGGCGCGCTGGAACTCATCGACACGCTGGCGGACTGGCTGATGGAGCTCACCGGGACTGCGGCTGTTGCCATGAGCCCCAAGGCCGGTGCCCATGGCGAAATGTGCGGCATGATGGCGATCCGCGCGGCCATTGAAGCGCGCGGGGAGGGGGCGACACGCACCGTCGTGCTCGTGCCTGACAGTGCCCATGGCACCAATCCCGCCACTGCGGCGCTGATCGGCTTCTCCGTTCGCGCTGTGCCTGCACGGGCTGACGGCACGGTCTCGGCGCAGGCCGTGCGCGATGCGCTGGGGCCCGATGTGGCCGCGATCATGCTCACCAACCCCAACACCTGCGGCCTCTTCGAGCCGGAGGTCGTGGAGATTGCCGCTGCTGTGCATGAGGCGGGCGCCTTCTTCTATTGCGATGGTGCGAACTTCAACGCCATTGTCGGCAAGGTGCGGCCGGGCGACCTTGGCATCGATGCCATGCACATCAACCTGCACAAGACCTTCTCGACGCCTCACGGGGGCGGCGGGCCGGGCGCAGGTCCGGTCGTGCTCTCCGAACGCCTTTCGCCTTTCGCGCCGGTGCCCTTCATCCGCAAGGATGGCGGCCATTTCTCGCTCGTCGAGGATCGCGAGGGCTCGCAATCGCTCGGGCGCATGTGTGCCTTCCATGGGCAGATGGGCATGTTCGTGCGGGCGCTTTCCTACATGCTCTCCCACGGCAGCGATGGCATGCGGCAGGCCTCAGAGGATGCAGTGCTCAACGCGAATTATGTGCGCGCCTGTCTGTCGGATGTGATGTCGCAGCCCTTCGGCAACAAGCCCTGCATGCATGAGGCCCTGTTCGATGATGCCTGGCTGAAGGGCACCGGCATCACCACCCTCGACTTCGCCAAGGCGATGATCGACGAGGGCTATCACCCGATGACCATCTATTTCCCGCTGGTGGTCACGGGCGCCATGCTCATCGAGCCGACAGAATCGGAATCGCGCGCCTCGCTCGACCTGTTCATCGCCACCCTGCGCGATCTGGCGATCAGCGTGCGGGCTGGCGATGTGGCGCGCTTCACCGGAGCGCCACATCTGGCGCCGCGCCGGCGGCTTGATGAAACGCGGGCGGCGCGCCAGCCGATCCTGCGCTGGGTGCCGCCGCAGCCGCTTCCTGTTCCTGTGGCGCAGGCGGCGGAATAGGGCGCTGCACCCTCCCCCTTGCGGGGAGGGTCGAAAATGCGCAGCATTTTCGGGGTGGGGGTCGCGCGCGATCAGCGCGCTTTTGAAGCGTCGCAGCTTCAACCGACCCCGATACGAAATCGCAGCTTCAACCCACCCCGCCGTGCTGCGCACGTCGACCCTCCCCATCAAGGGGAGGGTGGATCCTGGCCCAAACAAAAAGCCCCGAAGCAGTGCTCCGGGGCTTTTTCATTCAGTGCTTGGAAAAAGCTCAGTTCATCAGGCGGGTGATGTCGCCGATGCCCTTCTGGATGAGGTCCTGTCCAGCAGCGCCGGAGACCTGCGAGCGGATGACCGTCTCGGCAGCCTTCACGGCGGCATCAGCTGCAGCAGCGCGCACCTCGGCGGTCGCCTGGGCTTCCGCGAGAGCGATCTTGGATTCAGCCTGCTTCTTGCGACGCTCGACGAAGTCGGCCATGCGCTCGGCGGTTTCCTTGGCGAGAGCCTCGGCTTCGGCGCGGGCCTGGGCGACGATCGCAGCAGCTTCCTTCTCGGCGGCCGCAGCTTTCGACTGATAGGAGGCGAGGATGCCCTCGGCCTCGATGCGCAGGCGGTTCGCCTCTGCGAGTTCACCTTCGATCTTGCGGATGCGGCCGTCGAGGGCCTCCGTGATCTTCTTGTGCACGCCCATGTAGCCGAGCAGCAGCACGAAGATGACGAAGCCCAGAGCGACGAAAAATTCTGCGTCGAAATGCATGATCGCGCTCCTCAGCTCTTGGCGGCGGCGACAGCGCTGGCAATGGCGCCAGCGTCCGGCGTCTGGCCGGTAAGATGCTGCACGATGGCAGCCGCGGCCTCGCGGGCGATCTCGTCCACATTGCCCATAGCGCGGGCCTTGGTGTCGACGATCTGTGCCTCGGCGGCAGCGATCTTGGCATTGAGATCCGCGTCCAGCGCCTTGCGCTTGGTCTCGGTCTCGGCGGCGAGCTGGGCAGCCGTTTCCTGACCCAGCGCCTGAGCCTTGCCCTTGGCATCGGCGAGTGTGCGCTCATAGGCCTTGCCGGCCTCCACGGCCTGCTTCTGCATGGCAGTGGCCTTGTCGAGATCGCCGGAGATCTTGTTCTGGCGATTGTCGAGAATGCCCTTCACGCGCGGCAGGGCGATCTTCGACATCAGCAGGTAGAGCGCGCCGAATGTGATCACCAGCCACAGCAGCTGGGACGAGAAATGGGTGGTGTCGAAGGGCGGAAAGACATCCGCATGACCCGCGCTACCGGGCACTTCGGTGCCGGTCGAGTGGGTGTCGTGTTCGTTCGCCATGATGTCCGATCCGTGGGGAGCGACCGCTGGAACTGATGATGGCCCGCACGCCAGGCGCGCGGGCCGGAATTGATGACGTCGTGATTACTTCACGAAGAGCAGGATCAGCGCGACGAGGAACGCGAAGATGCCAAGACCTTCCGCGAGCGCGGCGCCGATGAACGCGCGGCCGAACTGGCCGTCAGCGGCCGACGGGTTGCGCAGGGCGCCCGAGAGGAAGTTGCCGAAAATCGTGCCGACGCCGATGGCGGCTGCACCCATGCCGATGGCGGCGAGGCCGGCACCGATCCACTTAGCTGCGATGGGATCCATGATAAACTCCTTCAGTTTGGCTTTTTGGACCGACTATCTGTTGTTGAGATATTTATTAGTGGCCCGGGTGGATTGCGTCATTGAGATAGACGCAGGTGAGAATGGCGAAGACGTAAGCCTGCAGAACGGCGACGAGCAGCTCGAAAGCCGTCAGCAGAACGATCGCTGCGAGCGGCAGCGGCGACAGGATCGCGGCTACACCCGATGCGCCGAGCATCAGGGCAACGAAGCCACCGAAGACCTTCAGCGTGATGTGGCCAGCGAGCATGTTCGCGAAAAGACGAACCGACAGTGAGATCGGGCGTGACAGGAAGGAGATGATCTCGATCATCACGATGAAAGGCATCAGCGGGGCAGGCACGCCTGAAGGCACGAAGAGGTGCAGGAAGTGGGTGCCGTGCTTGATGAAGCCGTAAACCAGCACAAGGCCGATCACGAGCGCCGCGAAGGCGAAGGTCACGACAATCTGGCTGGTGACCGTGAAGGTGTAGGGGATCAGGCCGATGATGTTCGAGAAGATCACGAACATGAACAGCGAGAAGACCAGCGGGAAGAAGCGCATGCCCGCATTGCCCATGGTGCCCAGCACCGTCGACGCCACGAACTCGTAGCTCATCTCCGCCGCAGCCTGCAGGCGCGAGGGAATGATGGCGGCACCCGAAGTGCCAAGGACCATCAGGAAGGTGACGGCAAGGGTCACGATCACCATGAACAGCGATGCATTGGTAAAGGACGCCGGTCCGACATGCTCGGAAAACAGCGGAATGATGTTGAACTGATGGATCGGATCGATCGCTTGCTCGGGAGCCGCCACAGTCACTTCCTCTTCAGCCCTGCACGCTGAGCGTGCGTTAAACCTCTCGTGCCTTGCGGCACCATTCGCAGGTCAGCTCGACCCCATCTTTGCAGCGATGCGATAGACGTTCCAGAACCCGGCCGCCGTCCCCAGCATGAGGAAGGTGATCAGTCCGAACGGTTGGATTCCAAGCCAGCTATCCAGCTGCCAGCCAAGGAATCCTCCCACCACAACGCCCGCTACAAACTCAGACAGGACACGAAACCCCAGACTCATGGCCTGACCCGTCCGGGTCACGTTTGAGTCCTGTGTCGCCTGCTCTTGCGGCGTGTCGCGCTTTTGCTCAAGCGATCTCGAAAGCTGTTCGAGACGCGCTTTGAGTTCCCGATCGTCGTTCCCGCCTTCGGCCGTCATCCTGCTCCTCCGCATAAGCGGTCAGGGAACGCCGGTCTTATAGATCGGCGTTTCCGTGGAAGCCAGAGATCCGAAAGTTTGCGAAAACCCCGCGCAGGAGCGCGGAAGGATCGGAAAAAAGGCACGACCTGCCCTTTGCAGGCCGGGCGGAACATATTTGTGCGCCGCAGTCGTGTCAAGGTTGTGGCAAGCTTTGGTAAGTCTCTGCAGGAAAAGCGAAAAATGTCGCTTTAGCCTTTCTGTGGAGAGGCGCGGCGATTCGTCTCCGAAATAAACCGGACGGCTTAGCTCCGGCAGCGCTGCGAGCCGGAGGCTCGCGGTCCAGAGTGCTCAGATCACCCAATCGTCGCGGGCAGCCACCGCTTCAGCCGTAATGGCATCCTTGATGGTCTGGGAGATTTCCTGGAGCGCGATGGCGTTGCGCCGCCGCGGCCGGGGAATATCGATCACCTTGACCGAGCGCACTTCGCCCGGCTTGCCGCCCAGCGCCACGATCCGGTCGGCCAGATAGACCGCCTCGTCGATGTCATGGGTGACGAAGATGATGGTCTTGCCAGTCTGCGCCCGGATGCGGATCAGCTCGTCCTGCAGGTTCTCGCGGGTGGCCACATCGAGCGCGCTGAAAGGCTCGTCCATCAGCAGGATCTCCGGATCAACCGCGAGGGCCCGCGCAAGCGACACCCGTTGGCGCTGCCCGCCGGAGAGCTGGTAGGGCCAGCGGTCCGCGAGGTCCCGCAGGCCAACGAGCGCCAGCGCCTTCAAGGCTCGCTCCTGCCTTTGCGCCTTGGGAAGACTGGTTTTTTCAAGTCCGAACAGGGTGTTGGACAAGACTCGCCGCCAAGGCAGGAGGCGCGAATCCTGGAATACGAGGGCCAGATCACGGTTACCCTTGGGATTTTGGGTAACCTTCACCGAGCCCGATGTTGGCTTGGCGAGGTCCATCAGAACCCGCAGCAGGGTCGACTTGCCGACCCCCGATGAGCCCACGATCGCGAGGAACTCGCCCCGGGCCACATCAAGGTCGAGACCCCGCAGGACTTCGGTGCGCTGCCCGTCCTGTTCGAAGGAGAGGCCAAGGCCACGGATCTCGATGATGTTCTGGGGTGCGCTCAAGGCTTCCAACGCATGAGCCTCCCCTGCGCGAAGACGAAGCCTGCATCCATGATTCCATAGAGCACGGCCATGGTGAGCATGTAGACGACGACGATGTCGGTTGCGAGCAGGCTCGAGGCCTGCATCATGCGGCTGCCGAGGCCGCTGACGCCCGAGAGTTCTGCGGCCACCACCGCCATCCAGGCCTGTCCCAGCGCCGTGCGCAGGCCCACCA
>CAISZN010000126.1 GCA_903889985.1 uncultured Hyphomicrobiales bacterium
CCCATGTTGGCGGATGAGTCATAGCCGAGCACGACCTTGTACTTCGTGCCGATCATCTTGTTCAGCGCCCATGGAATGGTGGCCGATGTGCCTGCGGCCCCATTGGCAGCGATCACGACGGTCCTCGTCTTGGCTTCTGCCACCGATTGCGCGGGCGACTTGGCACCAATCACGCCCATGACCACGCTCTGGTCGACGCGCCCGAGCCAGCTGAACTTCTCCGGCTCATATTTGCGCGAGCGGTCGTTGATCTTTTCCAACAGGAAGGTCGGCTGCACGATGAGCACCACCGTGCCGTCCTTCGGCGCGACGTTGTACACATACTCCGCTGCCGCGATGGATCCGGCTCCGGGCATGTTGCGCGGCACAACCACCGGGCGTCCGGGAATGTAGTCGGGCAGGAACTGGGCCACGAGGCGCGCGCTCAGATCATAGCCGCCACCCTCGCCCGTGCCGATGATGAGCTGGACTGTCTTGCCTTTGTAGAAATCCTCGGTCTGCGCCTGCGACGGTGTCGTCAGGGCCAGCGTCAGCAAGGCACCGGCAAGAATCCGGGTCGCCTGAAAGATCATGTTTTGCTCCTCGGGATCGGGCTCTGCGTCCCTTTTCACCCTTCTTCTAACAGGCCTCGCTGCGCTATAAAACAGCCGCTGCGCTCGACAGCGGCGGCGAATGATCCTAAAGAGCATATTAGAGAGCTAAGATACGGGAGAGGCGCCATGCTGACCGCCGAGGAAAATGACCTTCTGTGCCGCGTCGAGGGCGATGCCCCCATGGGGCGCATGATGCGGCGCTACTGGATTCCGGCCTGCCTGTCCGAGGAACTTCCTGAGCCCGACAGCGACCCCGTGCGCGTGCGGCTGCTGGGTGAAAACCTCGTCGCCTTCCGCGACAGCGAGGGCCGCGTCGGGGTGGTCGGGGAACAGTGCCCCCATCGCAAGGCCTCGCTCTTCTTTGGCCGCAACGAAGAAGGCGGATTGCGCTGCCTTTATCACGGCTGGAAGTTCGACGTTGAGGGCAACTGCACCGACATGTCCTCCGAGCCGCCGGGCAGCGGCCTGTGCGAGAAGGTGAAGCACAAGGCCTATCCGGTGCAGGAATGTGCCGGTTTCGTGTGGGTCTACATGGGCCCTGCCGATGAGATGCCCGCGTTCCAGCGCCCGGTCTTTGCGCCGAGCGAAAATTCACGCGTCAGCGCCCTCAAGGTTGTCGTCAACACCAACTGGGCGCAGGGCCTCGAAGGGGCAATTGACTCCGCCCATTCCTCGAGTCTGCATTCCACCGACATGCCGCCTGCGCGGGTCGGCGGCTCGACGGCCACAGGCACGGCCTGGCAGCGTCCCTCCACCGACAAGTCGCCGCGCCTGCAGGCGCAGGAGACGGACTTCGGCTTCCAGTACGCGGCCATCCGCCGGCCAATCCAGAATGCCAATACGCATGACTATCTGCGCGTCACGCTGTTCCTCGCGCCCTTCAATGTGCTGATCCCGCCCAACAACGTCTACAACGTCTATCAGATGAACGTGCCTCTCGATGATCATCATCACGCGCTCTACCTGATTGCATGGAGCGATAGCGAGGACGGCGGCACCGATGTGGAAAGCTGGCGCAAGTTC
>CAISZN010000127.1 GCA_903889985.1 uncultured Hyphomicrobiales bacterium
ACAACCACCATCAGGGGCGCAATCTCGGACACGAAGGGCACATTGCCGGCGATGAAGATGACTGACCCATATTCCCCAACAGCGCGTGCGAAAGCGAGTGCCAGGCCGGTCAGCAGGGCGGGGATCAAAGGCGGCAGCAGAATACGCAGTACGGTCTGCGCGCGATTGGCGCCAAGAGTGGCGGAGGCTTCCTCGATCTCGACCTCCACTTCTTCCAGAACCGGCTGCACGGTCCGCACGATGAAGGGCAGGCCAATGAACGTGAGCGCGATGAAGATGCCCAGCGGCGTGAATGCGACCTTCAGGCCGAAGACCTGTTCGAGCGGTGCGCCAATCCAGCCGTTTGGCGCGTAAAGTGCCGTCAATGCGATGCCTGCGACAGCAGTTGGCATGGCAAAGGGCAAGTCCACGCTTGCGTCGACAAAACGCCGCCCCGGAAATTCGTAGCGCGTCAGAACCCAGGCGATCACGCCGCCGAGGAAGACATTGAGAATTGCCGCTGCCAGCGAGAGACCGAAGGACAGTTCCAGTGCAGCCATCACACGCGGCTGCATGGCGATCGCAAGGATCCCTGAGAAACCGAGTTGTGTGCTGCGCAAGACAAGCGCGCCCAGCGGAATCAGGACGATCACACCGAGCCACAGGATGGCTGCGCCAAATGCCGGGGTGAACCCCGGCAATGGCGTCGGCTTGACGAAGCGGAAGGATGAAGCCACGGATTATTTCTTGGCGCTGTAGATCTGGTCGAAGCTGCCGCCATCAGCGAAGTGCGCGGCCTGTGCCTTGCCCCACCCGCCGAAATCGCCGTCGATCGTCAGAAGCTTCAGCTTCGGGAAGCGGGCGAGGTCAGCAGGATCTGCAGCCTTTTCATTGGTCGGGCGATAGTAGTTCCTGGCAATGAGCTTCTGGCCCGCATCACTGTAGAGATATTGCAGATAGGCCTCAGCCGGCTTGCGGGTGCCGTTGGCATCTACATTCGCATCAACCACCGCGACCGGGGGCTCTGCGAGGATCGACAACGAGGGCACGATGATCTCGAACTTGTCGGCGCCGAATTCCTCGAGGGCGAGGAAGGCCTCGTTCTCCCAGGCGATCAGGACGTCGCCGATGCCACGTTGCGTGAAGGTGAGGGTAGATCCCCGGGCGCCGGTGTCCAGGACGGGCGCATTCTTGTAGATCGCGCCAACGAAGTCGCGGACCTTGGCCTCGTCGCCTCCAAATTTCTGAAGTCCGAAGCCCCAGGCTCCCAGATAATTCCAGCGAGCACCGCCGGAAGTCTTCGGATTGGGCGTCACCACGGCGATTCCCGGACGGGCGAGATCGTCCCAGTCCTTGATGGCCTTGGGATTGCCCTTCTTGACCAGGAACACAATCGTCGAGGTGTAGGGGGAGGAATTGTTGGGCAGGCGCTTCTGCCAGTCGGCAGAGATCTTGCCGGTGGCCTTTGCGATGGCGTCAATGTCCGGTGCGAGCGCCAGGGTCACCACGTCCGCCTTCAAACCGTCGATGACCGCACGAGCCTGTGCACCCGAGCCGCCATGGGACGCCCGCACATCCAGCTTCTGGCCGGTCTTGGCCGCCCAGTCAGCCGCAAAAGCCGCGTTGAAGGCCTTATAAAACTCACGGGTCGGGTCATAGGACACGTTCAGAAGCGAGTTCTGAGCCAGTGCGGGCCCGGCTGCGATAGCCAGTCCGGCGGTGAGGGTCAGGGCGGAAAGTGCGTGGCGAACTGATTTCGGGATCATCGATTGCTCCTGTAAGGAGACAATACCGATTAGAATAATCGGAAATCAAGTCGCGATCGAGTCAAGTCTGGAATAATTTTGCAAGCACATGATTTAATTAAATAAATGCTCCGACGAAAACGTCGGTGCCATATTGGCCGCCCTCGCTGGCCGAGAGATCCGCCTTCGCAATCGCATAAGCGAGGGTTCGCTGCTCCAACACCTCGAGCATGGCCCGATGGGTTTCCAGGAAGATATGACGGAGCGCGCAACTGGCTTCGTTGGCGCAATCCTCGCAGCGCTTGTAGGCCGTCTTCGAGAGGCAGGAGAGGGGGGCCACCGGCCCATCGACCATCCGCAGGATCCCGGCGAGCGTGATCTGGGTTGGCTCGATGGCGAGCATATAGCCACCCTCCTTGCCGCGCTTGCTTTCGACCAGCTTCATCCGCTTCAGATCGAGCATGATCTGCTCGAGGAAGGCATGGGGAATGCCCTCGGTCTGGCTGATGTCGCGTGCAGGCACGCTTTCTCCCGGCTTGGCGCGAGCCAAGCGAACGAGGGCCTTCAGGGCGTAACGGGATCTCTGGGAAATCATGCTTCGCCACAATAGTCGCCACGACGGCTTACGCAAAGGGGCAATAAAAAAGGGCTGCCGTCGTGGCAGCCCTCGATTCTCTGACGGGCGATCTCAGTGCCGCAGGATACCATGCAGGGCACCGCCCAGGGCCATCCCGCCGATGAAAGCTCCAACTCCATCAAGCCCTGGCTGCCCTGCCGGCTGACGGGCGCGCTGCGGCGCCGGGGCGTCCTCGGACCGCACCCGGGTACGCACGGTACGGACGGGCTTTTCGCGGGTTGGTGTCAGTTTGCGGGTCGCGGGAGCCGGATCGGGACGAAGCATCGAGATCCGCTTCCAGGCTTCCTCGCTCTGGTCGAGGACGGCCTGGCGCTGCAGGGGACCGAGATATTTGGTCGACTGAAGCTCGTTTTTCGCCTGCCATTCGCCGATCGCATCGCGGGTCTTGGGCGTGAAGGTGCCATTGGGCTCGCCTGCGTCGTAGCCAAGGGCGATGAGGCGCTGCTGCACTTCCTTGCGGGCCTGCAGGTTGAGCTTCATCAGCTTCTCGGTCTGCTGGTTGGCCTGTTCGGCCTTGAGAGCCGGATTGACCTGAGACTTGGAGCGTGTGGCCTCCATGGCGGGCGCAGGTGCCGCCGCGACCGCAGCAACCGTGGTGGCTGCCGTTGCCGTTGAAGGGTTTACCGCTGCCGTCGCCGAGCCGCTCAGGCGGGCAATTCGGCTCTTGGCCATGGCCGAATAGACACCATTCGGATAGGCCTCGAGATAGGCGCGATAATCGTCTGACGAGTTGCCGCGCTCAGCCGAGTCCCACATCTTGTTTTCCTGAGCCAGGCGCTCGCTCGCCGGATTGGCGATCGGTGCTGCGCCCACGTCTGTGAGGGCG
>CAISZN010000128.1 GCA_903889985.1 uncultured Hyphomicrobiales bacterium
GTCGACCTGCAGGTGAACTGGAGCCCGGGCCCCGCCTATGGTCCCCTGGCTGCCCTGCTCAACCAGGAACGGCAGGCGGGCCGCAAGGCCTCCACAGATGTCTACGCCGCCACCGCTGTGCAGATGAGCCCCTATATGGCACAGGGGCTTTTCCAGACCGTCGAGTGGCGCAAGCTGATGCCCTCCCGCATTCCTGAAGACGCTATCGAGGCCGACGGCCGCATCATCCGCTACCGCACGGTCGTGCCCTCGATCATCTATAATCTGCAGGAGGCCAAGTGGGTCCCGCAGATCAAGAGCTTCGACGACCTGCTAGACGCAAAGCTCAAGGGCAAGTTCTACACGACGCCCTTCCTTGGCGGCTTCGACGTCATGCTCTCCGACGAGAAGTGGGGCGTCACCGGCACCACCGAGCGCATCCGCAAACTTGGCAAGCAGGTGGCAGGGCTCGTTGGCTGCGAGGGTGTCGACCGCATCGCCTCGGGAGAAATCCCGGCCCTCGTAGTCGACTGTTCCGGCGGCTGGGACCAGACGCTGAAATATCGCAGCGAGAATGTCATCGGCTCCCATGTCATCCCCGACATGGCGCAGAAGCGCTACGGCTATCTCGCCGTTCCGAGCCATGCGGCCCATCCCAATGCCGGCATTCTCTACGCGCTCTATATCGACTCTCCCGAAGGGCAATCGAAGGTCGTGCGGGATTATTTCGGCAGCGATTATGATGGCTTTCCCGATTCGCTGGGCAAGCGCGAGATCGAGAAGCTTGAAAAGGTGGGCGCGAAATTCGTTGACGTGACCATGGAGTGGTGGCGCTCGCACCCGGAGATCGACAAAGTCAACGAGCAGCTTGCCAAGATCGTCCGCGAGCCCTGAGCCTTATGTCGAAACAGGGCATGGAAGCATCGGCACTGCCAAAAGGCATGGCCACGGACTGGTCGCGCGTCGCGCTTCTTACGGCAGCAACCATTGCAAGCGCCGTTGTGGCACTGTTTCTTGTCACCATCCTCTGGATGAGCCTGATCGAGGGCGCACCGGGTGATCCGGCCCTCGCCTACACGCTTGCCAACATCACAACCATGTTCTCAGATCCCTTCACCTGGAAGGTGCTCTGGAACACGGTGCTCTTCACGCTCGTCACGCTCTCAGTGTCCTTCGTGCTGGCCCTGCCGCTGGCCTTCCTGATGGAGCGCACGGACTTCCCCGGCAAGCCGGTTGTCTTCACCCTGATGACCACCGCCCTGCTGATCCCGGGCTTTGCCACAGCGCTTGGCTGGGTGTTCCTGCTGCACCCTCGCATCGGCATGATCAACAAGTGGCTCGTCGCCTTTCTTGATCTCGATGCTGCGCCTTTCAACGTGGCCTCGATCCTCGGCATGGGCGTGATCGAGGGCCTGAGCCTCGTGCCTGTCACCTTCATCATGACCTCTGTCATCGTGCGGCAGATGAATCCCTCACTGGAAGAAGCGGCCTTCTCGAGCGGTGCCTCCGTCCTGCAAACGATATCGCGCGTCACCCTGCCCATCATGTGGCCGGGCCTGCTCGCCACCGCCATCTATGTCGCAGCGCTCAGCTTCGCGGCCTTCGACGTGCCAGCCACGCTCGGCCTAACGGCCCGCATCTTCACCTTCTCGACCTATGTCTATCGCGAGGTCACGCCCTCGGAAGGCGCACCGCAATATGGCCATGTGGCGGCGCTCAGCCTCATCATGCTGGTCTTTGCCGTACTGCTCAGCGTCTGGTATCGCCGCGTGCAGAAGCAGGCGCCGCGCTACGCCACCGTCACCGGCAAGGGCTTTCGCCCGCGCATCACGGAACTGCGCGGCTGGAAGTGGCCGGCCATCGCGGCGGTCACGGCCTTCTTCATCATGAGCCAGCTGCTGCCGCTTCTCACGCTCGGCTGGGCCTCCGGCCTGCCCTTCCTGCGCCAGCCCTCGCCGGAAGCCTTTGCGGCGCTCTCGCTCA